>NZ_CP145886.1:2572500-2872500 GCF_038049935.1 Rossellomorea sp. y25
TACGAACCAGGCACTGGCAGAAAAAATACAGGCATCAGTACTCACAGCCATTCCTCTTTGGAAGAATCAAATTGCCATAGCCCTGACTCTTTTGAATCAGCAAAAGGCTGTAGCCGCTCAGAAACAGGTTTCACGTACGACCAATGAACTTCTTCTAAAAAACTCAGAGATGCTTAAAACGAATAGCATTGAAACAGCAAAAGAAAATGAACGAGGAATCATTGATATTGAAACGTTAAAGAAAACACAAGAAAACCTTATTTCCACCATTGAAGAAACCTTGGCCATACAAGCAGAAGGACGCCAGAAACGTCAGCAGGCAGAGCAGGAAATGGTCTCGATGGAACACGACTTAAAACAAAAACTTATTGAAATCAGAAAGTGAAAGAGGAGCCGATTTGGCCCCTCTTTTACTTTTTTATTTATATATTATGAGCCCAAACCAACACCTTCTGCTATTTCTCCTCATTGTGAACAATGCTATCCGTTATTGCATCATACTCCTTTTCCGCGATGGAGCTTGTGATGATTTCTTCTTTTTCCAGTTTCGCAACCGCCTCATATTCGGCGTATAGCGCGTGTTTTCTCAGTGTCGTTAGCTGATCTGCTTTTATTACTGGATTTCTTTTGAATAAATCATCCAATTGAGCTTTTAACATGTCAATTCTTTTGGTATACATATCGATAAGCTCATTTGATACAGGGTCTGTAATATAAAGCTTTTGTTTAACGCGATGGATTTCTCCAATGGCTGTTTCATATCTGTGGAGCTGGCTGAGCAATTTTTCAAATTCCACATGTCCCTCTTCTTTCGGTTTAATCCCTAATACATTGATCAATGGTTTGATTGTTAATCCTTGGATGACAAGGCTGAATAATACCACACTAAATCCAAGAATTAAGACGTCTTCTCTTCCTGGAAAATCTCTCGGAAGGCTGAGGACCAAGGCGATTGATAACGATCCTTTCAAGCCACCCCAATTCAAAATATGCTTCCATTTGTGAGGGAAGTTCCCGATGAGAGATAAACTTGTATAGACTGCAATACTTCGTGCCACGAGTACTAATACAATGGCTGCAAAAATATACGGCCATTTCTCAACTAGGTCAATCCTTGTTATTTCAAGGCCGACCATTAAGAACACGAGGGAATTGGCCAATAACGCGGCTACATCCCAAAAACTATTAATGTTCAATTTGGTTGTAGGGCTCATACCGATTTTCCCGCCATAATTACCGAAAATAAGAGCTGCAATTACGACAGCGATAACACCTGAAGCATGGACGCTCTCTGCAAGGAGAAATGAACCATAAAACAAAATCACACTAAATATAATTTCCAACGGATAGTCATCGAAGTACTTCGTTAAAACGGAAAATGCATAACCGAGGGAACTTCCAATAATGACACCCAGGGATACTACCCGGATGAACTCCCAGACACCACTCCCAAGTCCGGCCCAGCCAGCATCAATATAGGATAGTAAATAATAAGCCGATATATTGAACAATACAACGGCTAAACCGTCATTAAATAAACTTTCGCCTTCAATGACAACCGCCAACCTCTTCTTAACTCCTACACTCTTGAATATGGATAGTACACTGACAGGGTCTGTCGCACTCATCAATGCCCCAA
Source organism: Rossellomorea sp. y25 (assembly GCF_038049935.1). NCBI lineage: Bacteria > Bacillati > Bacillota > Bacilli > Caryophanales > Bacillaceae > Rossellomorea > Rossellomorea sp. y25. The sequence continues at coordinate 2,574,140 of NZ_CP145886.1, forward strand.
AAACAAATGCTGCCGGAATGGGAAAGTCAAAGAAGTAATACGCTGAAAAGCCGATAATTAAGAACGAAATGAATGTTCCTCCAAAAGCCAAGGCAATAATCGGCTCCTTGTTCGCACGCAGATGGGTGAAAGGCAGCTTCAAAGCTGCTTCACCCAAGAGCGCTGGTAGAAATAATGTGATAATGACAAAATTAAATACTTCTCCTTCAGTGATAAAATCCTTGAGGGGCTCCAGTACCGGTATATTGAATAACCCGATAAGGGCACCTACAATGACAAGGGCAATTGGATATGGCTGTTTGAATTTCTTGGCAATCGCCGTGATGCCTGCTGCGATCATCACTAAAATAAGTCCCAGTTCAAAAATATGGTGCATATCTAACTCATGCATAATCACCGTGACCTCCCTTTCTTTATCATTTTTTCCTCATCTCTTTATTTGTAATCTTCCCTTCGGCATGAATATGACTCACAATTGTATGCTTTTTTACCCAATAAAAAAGAATGACCATCTACGCTAAAGTAAGCATGGTCATTCTTCTATTATACATTTTTTTCCTCTTTTTTTTGAAATTAACGCATTTTTTCATTTACAGATTCTTTCTAAACCATGGAGGGGTATATTGTTTCGTGGTGTTTTTTCCTTGCTTCCATCCTTTTAGATTCAAAATGTGATTTATCCTGTGGTAATCATGGATCGCGGCATTCATATCAGAAATATTGTTCATCTTATCCACCCCTTTAATTTTATTACTTTCAGTATATTGCAGGTAAAGGGAATTCGAATGAGATGGATGATTGATTTTGTTTCAGCCTCAGGACTGATTTGAATTCCTCCGCACCAAAAAAAGACGACTACATGTTTTACCATACAATCGTCTTCTTTTCATCTAAATACTTTTGTACAGAAGCTTTCGCAATAAAGGAAATAACACTTCAGGGAGTTCTTCTACATCTGAAACAAGAATGCTGTAATTCCCATATATGTTCTGAATGGTTTTTCTTTGCCCCTCATCTATCTCACCGTTCGCTAAAAAGACGTTGATGACTTCAATCCCTTGCTTTCTTGCATCTAAAACAGCTTCATGAGTATCAACGATCCCGTTCTGCTCATAATCCATCGCTGCCGGCTCACCATCTGAAAAGACAAGAAGGAATTTCTGTTTTTCGTTCCGTTTCAGAATCCGTTCTGTCATTAAACGGATGGCAAAGCCATCCCTATTATCTTCTTCAGGCTGTAGCTGCATGATCTCTGAACCACTGTTAGGTTTTAAGGATGAATAGAAATCCAGTACAGGATTCATATAATTTGGTTGACTGGTCTTTGTCGCCCTGTTCGTATCTTCCCAGAAGCCGACTACCTCATGTGGTACACGAACCGATTTTAATGATTCATGAAATAACGTAATCCCCTGCTTCGTTTGATCCATTTTGTCATACATCGAACCTGAACAATCTACCAATAATGAGAAAACAGCATCTATTTCAGATGAAGGGTTTTGCTTTTTATAGAAAAGTCTTGGGTTATCGTCTGTGATAAAGCGCAATAACTTTTTGTTCAGCCTGCCGAAGTGCAAATCACTTCTAGGCTGGATCCGCTTATGCTCCAATGTTTTCTCGATCATTTTCTGAAGCTTCTTTTGATAAGGAGCAATTATCCCTTTGTTAAGGTTATACAAGTGCTTGTCTTCAGGAGTAGGAATGGTTGGTGAAATAAAGTGAGGTACAGCAAAGCGATTGTCCTTTCCATACTCAGCTTTTCCACCTCCAAGTTCATCTCTTTCTTGCTCCTGCGCTTTCACATTTTGGTACTGCTCCTGCTCCGTTTCTTTAGCTGAGCCCTGTACCATAGCCATTGCCTGGTCTCCATCATCTCCTTCACGGACACCTTCGCCCATAAGATCGGATTGAGACCCTTGATCTAAGTCAAACTGAAGGAATGACTCCCCTTTGTCACTCGTTTCCCGGTGCCAAGTTCGGAATTCTTCATCTATCACTTCTTCCTCCCCTGTGCTCTCTTCTTCCAACACATCCTGATTAGCAAGGGGATCTTTTCTTTTTAAATCGTCAAATGTTTCAGTAATCAATTCCTCCGAGTTATACACATCTTCAGGCAAATGGAAGTATTCATTTAACATATCTTTTTTAACAATCTCATCTATTACTTCTACCATTTCCAAGCAAATTCTTACCACATCTTTGGTGTTACGGGTTTCAAAGAAGCGGGTGATTTGCCGGTGCAAAAAGGGCATTGCTAAATCAATATCCTCATTTATCCTAACAGGTGCCTCTAATGGAGATTGTGCATGGAGAAGAAGGAATATTGAATTAAATAATGCATCTGTAAAAACACTTTTCGTAATGTTTACTTTAAGCTGTGCTTCGAAGTGCTGGCGATATAATTTTCTTCTCGTCTCAAAAGACTTCTTAGTTCCTGGACGCTTTGATTTACAGATTTCCTCTAAGCGTGCTTCTTCACCAATGACAAATAACTGCTTGGCAAACCGGGGAACAGAAGTTGCTTTCACCTTCTCAATATAATCGATAACATCATCGTTTGTGGTTTCATGAAGATTACCGATTGTCCTTAAATAAATATCACTTTTCAATCCATGTACTTCTTCTTCTTTTTTTCGGTGATCCCAAAAATGACTGACATAAACCGTTCCTTCTTTATAATCCAGATAAGAAAACGGTCCGTATTTCAAGTTCATATCGGCATTTTTGGAAAGTGTTTTCGTCAAATCAGCCATTTCCATTACTAAAAAAGAGTCTATGGTTTCATCATTAAATTGAATAAATCGATGCATTACAAGTCCCTCATTCAAATAAGGTTTCAGCTATATTTTGAATAGCCGCTTTTTCTCGTTCATCTTCCAGTTTATCAACGATTCCGCGTTGTATAGCCCTTTTTGCAGGCAAGTACACGGCTAAATCACAGGCATCCAATAGGGCACGTATGGAAGCCGCTTCCTCTGAAATTTGGCCGTTTTTCACTTGAACCAATAAATCCGAAGACAAGTCTACAAATTGAGTAATAAGCTTAGAATCGGACAGCTTGCTTTGACTTTCAATCACAGTCTTTAATGTTTCCCCTTCTATATATGGCACATCGACTACGACAAAGCGATTTTTTAACGCTTCATTCAACGGGACTGTACCTACATATCCTTCATTAATGGCTGCTATTACACCGAATGAAGGGGCGGCTTTAACGACCTCTCCTGTAAATGGATTTGTTATACTTCTGCGGTAATCCAACACACCATTTAAGATCGGCAGCGTTTCAGGCTTGGCCATATTAATTTCATCAATATAGAGGAGATGACCATTTTTCATCGCTTGAATAACAGGTCCCTCGATGAATTCAATGGCGCTTCTCCCATCTTGTTCGCTGATTGTTTTATAACCTAATAACGCTTCTGCATCTAAATCAACCGAGCAGTTTATACTGTGCATCGGTTGAGAGAAGATGGAAGACAAGGTATCAGATAGCTTCGTTTTCCCTGAACCAGTGGGTCCCTTAAGGAGAAGATTTTTCCCTAATGACAGAGAGATGATACTATCTTCAATAATATAGTCTTCACTAGCTGTATATCCACCTTCTCCGATCAAAGGAGAATGCTCAGTAGAAGAGAATAATTGTTTCCTCTCATTTATTATATGTGTAACCGATTCTGGTAATAAACGTTCAACATTCATTTTATGACTTCCTTTCCATTTCACATACTAGACATTCTACATGTAATAACGCTTACACTGCAAAGGCTCTGCCTAATTTTGTTTTCAAAGCTTTTATCTTAGTTCTGGTTAAGTAACCAATTAATATTCCAAAATAAAAAAAACACCCTTAACCGGGTGTTTTTCAGCTTCTAAACTTCTAGATCATATCGAGTAAACCCCCGATATACGTACATTCCAGCTTTTTGATAAACGATGGTTGCATCTGTATAGCTATCACTGTCGACTGAAAGAGCTACAGTTGTCATTCCCTTCTCTTTCAATTTTGAAAAAACATAATAGAGCAAATAGTGGGCGAGCCCTTTGCGACGCCACTTTTTGCGAATCCCTAAATGGGTGATTTCACCTAATTTTGTTTCAGCGTTAACCGTGCAAAAGGCAAAACCTACAAGGTTGTTTTCTTCTCTTAGTACAAACCAGAGAGTGGGATCAAATGAAGGACGAAGAAAACGCTTCTTAAATTCATCCAGGCTGGAGGGGTGATAATCAAAATGGTCTGAGAAGACCTCTTCAAACATTTTATAAAGACTCTCAGCTTCGGTATCGGGATTGAAACCAGAAATACAATAAGGTGGAGAAACTGTTGCAGCAGATAGATCTTCAAGGTCTTTTTTCATCTGAAACCAGTAACGAGTTGGTGTAAAGCCAGATTTCTCAAAGGCCTTTTTCTCTTTCTCAAGATTCGCAGATAGGATAATGGTTTTTGAGTCTGAATTCGTTTCTTTCTTTCTCCTGGCTGATGTAAAAAGCTCTTCTGCCAACTCACCTATATAAAGCTCCATATGATCGTTAGGAAGGGCAAGGATTAACGAAGGTAAACGGTGATCTTTTTCAGTAAGAATAGAGATAGCTACTAAATCTCCTCCATCCCAAAGCCCTCTTCGGTCAGCTTCAGGAATGGATTCTATCATTTCTTGAATATCAGCTTCACTCGTTTGAACCTCTCCATATACTTCCCTTTCATAACTCTTGAATAGGTTAATGAGAGATGGTTGGTCCTCCATAGAAATGATTCGCTTACTAAATGAGTGTTTCATTCTCTTATCCCCATTTGCACCATATTTTAATAGCCATCAAAAAAGCCGGTTTCTCCACATTAAAAAGAAACCAGCCAGAAAGAAGTGGCTTACACCTCTTCAAAGTACTCTTTGTAGAAGCCTCCCATTTTCCCACTTTCATCGATGACGAAATAATACTCTTCAGATTCGTTTTTCACATCGTATTCTTTACCAATGGTTAAAACATTTTCAACTGTATATTTCTTCGCATCCGTATGTACACATTTTACCTTTTTTCCGGTATTATTTTCCGTCCAGGTTTTGTGAATCAATACAATAACCTCCTTTTTGAAATGTACTATGCTAATAGTATATTCTTACAGAGCTATAAGTTCAACTACTATCTCATTTATCAGTTTTTATGTGAGACTATTACTTTCAACAAGAAAATATGGTATATTATAGGAGGAATTTGCAGGAGAGGTTCGATTAAGATGGTGAAAAGCGGATTAAAAAGAATGGGTATTTTTGCTTTTGTTTTGATGGTTTTTTACATGAGCACCAACCGGCCTAATGAAGAACAATTTTATTTATGGCTTCTAGATGAATACAATATTGAATGTCATGAATCTATAACTTGTACAAAGAAACTTGAGGGGAATACTTATTCAACTTTGATAGAAACAGGCTCAAATATTAAAAACGGTTACTTGCTATTTAACACAATCGGGAAAATATACGAGGATGAAAATGGCTCAAGAACCACAATTAAGGCATTGGGTGTATTTGGGAAGTATTTTACTATTATTAAGGATGAACAAGATAAATAGACTGATTAAAGGAGATGTCATCTTTGATCAGTCTTTTCTTATTTTCGATAACGTACCTTTTTCCATTTCGAGGTATCAGGGGTTTTTTTCAAGGTAAAGACAATACTGTACACGATCACCCCGATGAATAACATGGAAAAAACGATTCCTGCCTTCACGCTCACTTCTTCCAGTAATCCCTGAAAACTTTTTGGAAAATACCTCCCAATCTGAAAATACACAAATCCCCAAACGAATGCAGACGGAAGAGCATATAAGAGAAACTTCATGAAAGAAATCCCTTTGGACGTTCCGGCAATATAAGGCATGAATAATCGGATGCCTGGTATGAAATAGCTAAACGAAATGGCAAAGGGACCATACTTATTTATCCATTTTTCACCATTGTCAATGAGTTTCCTTGATTTATCTCCCTTCATAAATCGAGAAATTAATTTTGTTCCGAAATATCGGCCGTTTAAAAAGGCGAAGATTCCATAAGAGATCAATCCACTATACATAAAGAAAAAGGAGGTATAAGGGTTGAAATTTCTCCATTCAGATAAATATCCCGATAGTGCAGCAGCGAGTTCGTTGGGTACCGGTAATCCTAAAAAAACAATCCAGCTAAAAAGAAACATGGCGATATATCCAAATTGATCGACCAATTGAAGTAAAACATCCATCGTACCACCCCATTTCACACAAAGCGATTATTTTTTCTCACTTATCAAATCTGCCTGCGCTTTTCTATTCACTACCCAATATTGATAGGTTGAAAACGCTTGAAAGCCCAACCTCTTGAGAATGGGGGCAGAGTGACCGACTCTCGCCTGACAGGTTACAAACCGACATTGCGCTCGTTTTGCCATTTCCAATCGATGGGCGACTAATGAAGAATAAACGCCTCCATGCCTTGCTTCTTGGAGCACCCCTCCTCCATTGAGGTAAAGGACTTCATGATCACGGCTGAACCGATAATTTCCGTATCCAACAGGATGCCCCTTCTTATTGTAAGCTAATGTGAACCCACCATCCGGTCCCCATTTGCTCATAAACTCTTTTCTTTGTTTAAAGATGACCGGCTTGTCTTCTTCCCGATAACCCCATATGGAGGAACTGATTTCGACAAGATCATGAATGTGAAGGTCACTTTCAACAGTAATGACTTTATGAGCAGGTGAAGGGATGAAATGACCCTGTTTTAGATTAAATATCAACCCCTCATAACGCTCTTCCAGAAGACCATCGTGTGATAGGAGGAATTCCTCTTCCTGATCGATAAGTGGTTCCCTGATCCACATACTAAAGGATTCCTTACCATAAAACTCTTCAATCACCTTCCATTTCACCTGAAGTTCATTCATATTATTCACAATGAATTTAGGTACCTTATTAGCAAATACATTTTTCAACTGTTTATTTTTAATTGCAACGATTCCATCACTGTGTAAACTATCCACTTCACTCGGTATCAATCGATCTGGATAGTCCCAGTGATGGGATTCTATTGCTGTAAATAATAGATCATCACTTATCTTCATGACTTCACCTCCCGAAACTCTTTCGTGCATCTATTCTTCTTCGTTAAGAAGATTCTGCACCTGCTCTTCTGTCATCCCTATTCCAACTAATTGCTGCTGTAACTTTTCATGATAAGACTTGCTTACATGTGGCCTGCTGCCACGTAGAATCTCTTTTGCATAATGATCTGGGGGACAGGCTTCCTGACACTTATCTTTGACAATAAAGGTTAATACATCCTTGTAAAGCCTCCCACCAATTTGTATGTCGATGAAAGCTGCTCTATACCATCCAGGTGCTACCCCTTCTCTAGTGAACAAGTATTCCACTGCTTGTTGAGGGAGCTCATATACTACCCCTTCCATCGTCCCTCCATCCTCAATGATGTCTCCCCGGCCACCATCATGTACTCTAAAGAGATACTTCATAGAATATCCTTCTAGAACCCCTGCACCCAGACAGTCTTTAAAATGGTGATCTACCTGCGCTAATTTAAACCGCTCATCATCCATGCACGAACCATAGGCAAAATAAAGGATCCTATCAGGCTTTTCATTTAGAAACTGATGTACTTTCCAATCTCCTGAAGGAATTTCTTCTTGGAACAATTCTTCATTTTCAGAATAATAAACAAAAGCTTCCTGCGGTCCATTATCCGATTGTACAAGTTTAAGCTTACGTATATAAAGGTTGTCTTCTCGTTCTTCGATGAAATCCTCCAATTCATCCAACGGTGATAATATACTGGAGTCGATTTTATATAATTCGCCATAAGTGTTCCCGTTGCCTTCTTTCAGTGCGGGATATCCTCTTTTAGTATCGTAAAGAACACCTTCCACCCAAGCTTGTTCCCTAATCAATATGGCTTCCTTTAATAGAAAATGATTGATTTCGTGTTTTCTTAACGTCCCATAAACAAAAACGTACACAGATGACCCTCCAATTGTTTACATAATCATATTATTGTTAATATATTTATGAGTCTCTTCTTTTATTTTAGCAAAGAGTCTCTGAAATTTCAGTTATCTGATACTCTATTATACTTTTTATTTCCGCATGAAAAGGACATTCCCGAAGAATTGGGAATGTCCTTTTCGAGGAAGCGTTTTCAATTTGTTAATTACTTTTAGGCAGGGCTGCTTCTTTCGCCTGCTCTCTTAAGCGAAACTTTTGAATTTTCCCTGAAGCTGTCATTGGGTAGGAATCAGTGAACTCGATGTACCTTGGAATTTTATGACGGGATATCTTCCCTCTACAATATTCTCTGATCTCTTCTGGTGTTGCGGTTTGTCCTTCCTTCAAAATAATCCAGGCCATAACTTCTTCACCATAGACTTCATCAGGAATTCCAATGACTTGAACATCCAATACCTTTGGATGGGAATAAAGAAATTCTTCAATTTCTCTCGGATAAATATTCTCACCGCCTCGAATGATCATGTCTTTTAATCTTCCTGTAATCCTACAATAGCCGTGTTCATCCATGACCGCTAAGTCACCAGTATGCAGCCAACCTTCATGATCTATTGCAAGCCTTGTAGCCTCTTCATTCTTATAGTACCCTTTCATGACATGATACCCACGCGTACATAACTCCCCCTGAACACCATGGGGAACTTCCCGGCTCGATCCAGGCTCAACAATCTTCACCTCTACATTTGGCAAGGCTTTTCCAACCGTTTCCACCTTTAATTCAATCGGGTCATGGGTGCGCGTCTGCGTAATGACAGGGGAAGATTCGGTCTGACCATAGGCGATGGTTATCTCATCTGCCCCCATTTTGTCCATGACGCCCTTCATTACTTCAATCGGACAGTTACTACCGGCCATAATTCCAGTACGCAAATGGGAAAGATCGTATTGACCAAAGTCTGGGAGGTTTAACTCGGAAATAAACATGGTTGGCACCCCATGAAGGCCTGTACATTTTTCATCCTGCACCGTTTGGAGAACCTGCTTCGGATCGAATTCCTGAAGTGGAACCATAGTAGCCCCAACAGATACACATGCAAGTGTACCCAATACACATCCGAAGCAATGGAAAAATGGAACAGGAATACATAAACGGTCTTTGTTCGTCAATCTCATGCACCCGGCAATATTATAACCATTGTTTACGATATTAGAATGGGTAAGCATGACTCCTTTAGGAAATCCTGTCGTTCCTGACGTGTATTGCATATTGATGGCATCATCGGGGGAAAGGCTTGAAAGTCTTTCATCCAACTCACCTTCCTCAACATCATTCCCTCTATCCATAATATCCTGCCAGCTATATGTACCTGGATATGCATTCTCCCCTAAGACAATAACATTTTTCAAATAAGGAAGTTTTGAGCTCTCTAATTCTCCGGGCTTAGACGTTTTCAACTCAGGACAAATCTCATACAACATATCTATATAGGAAGCACCTCTGAACTCTTCCATCAAAATAATCGTTTTACTGTCAGATTGCTTTAATAAATATTCTAATTCAGCAGTACGATAATTAGTATTTACGGTTACTAGTACAGCTCCCATTTTCCCCGTCGAAAACTGACTTACTAACCACTCAGGAGTGTTAGAAGCCCATATCGCGATATGATCTCCTTTATTGATACCAAGATTCATAAACCCTTTTGCAGCTTGCCTGCACTGTTGGTTAAATTCATGATAGGACCATCTTAATCCTCTGTCTGCGTAGACAACCGCTTCAACCTCAGGCTGTAAACGAGCTTTTTCTTCGAGTAATTCACCTACAGTTGCATGTAAAATCTCCGACAAATGAATATCCCCCTTTATCTGTATTCATGTTAAGCCTGGAACATTTCAGTATATGTAGTCAAAGAGGTTAAAATTTCAGTTCCTTATGCGTGTAATATTATCACAAAAATTAAAATTTTCAAACTAATTAATCGTGATTTTCTTCTGACTTTTAATACTTAAAGGTAAATAGCCAATGGAGATAGTTAGATGACAAGTTTCAACAAGAACTGAAATGTCCAACCACTTTATATAGACAAAAAACATCTTCTCTAAACCTTTTTCTACATAATAACTAAAAATACTACTTTAGACGTAAATTATGAAAAAACCCTTTTCAAATGAGTATTTTCTATGTAGAATAAATAGAAAATATAGAAAATTCTATATTTTACACATTCCTGGGAGGTTGGTCATGAAAATCTTAAGTAATGAACAGTTGGTTGCAGCTTATCGTGATGCTGAGAAGCAAGGGAATGATCAAGACTGGATTTTACTTCTTAAGAAAGAAATTCGTAACCGAGGATTGAAACCTTTTAGGAAATCTTGACAATGAGAATAAAAAAAGAATACTAGCTTATCTCACCCCCTGAGATGCGATTATTACGACAGACTCATCTTCACTTGAGTCTGTCTTTTTTCATTTTTGAAACAGACATTAACTGTGCTTCTTATACTTGGATCCATGGTATTCCTCAATTTGTTTGAATTGTTCATTATCCAACAATCCCAATTTATGAAAAAGATACGAATACTGAATCACTTTTTTTGAATTGAAGTTCTTCATCGTTACACCTTCCCTCCTTATTCATGTCCCAGAGTTTCCTTTAGGAAACTTTATTTTAGTTATCCATATTTTATTCTCTTAGTAAAAAAAGGTGAAAAAAAAGCTGATCCACAACCCATTAATGGATATATGAATCAGCAAAACATTCATCTATTCTTATTCAATCAGGACTACTTAACCTTCAAGCAGTAAGTCTTCTGGATTCTCAAGTAAATCTTTCACCATTGCAAGGAATCCAACCGCTTCTTTTCCATCAATGATTCTATGATCATATGATAAAGCAATGTACATCATCGGACGATTTTCCATTGTATCTTTATCAATGGCCACTGGGCGAAGTTGAATCTTATGCATCCCTAAAATACCAACTTGCGGTCCATTTAAAATTGGAGTAGATAGTAATGAACCGAATACCCCACCATTTGTAATCGTGAATGAACCACCTTGCAGATCCCCAAGAGATAATTTGTTGTTTCTGGCCTTAGTAGCCAGTTCCATAATTTCCCCTTCGATTTCTGCAAAGTTCTTTCGCTCACAATCGCGTACGACCGGGACAACCAATCCATCATCCGTAGACACGGCTACGCCGACATCATAGAATTTCTTAAGAACGATTTCATCCCCATCAATTTCAGCGTTCACGTATGGGAATTTCTTAAGGGCTGCTACGACTGCTTTTGTAAAGAAACTCATGAAACCGAGCCTTACATCATGGTCATCAAAGAATTTATCCTTTTTACGTTTACGTAATTCCATTACTTTACTCATATCAATTTCATTAAACGTTGTAAGCATTGCAGCTGTTTGCTGAACCTCTACCAAGCGTTTCGCAATTGTTTGACGACGGCGGGACATCTTCTCACGAACCACTGGCTTTCCATCATCTTTCTTAGAAGGTGCCTTCTTCTCTTCCGCAGCAGGTTTAGAAGGAGCAGCAGCAGGTTTGTTGCTATAGGCTTCAATGTCCTGCTTACGAACACGTCCTAATGGATCTGTTGGCACATCGGAAAGGTCGATGCCTTTTTCACGTGCCAATTTGCGAGCCGCAGGAGAAGCGATTGGACGATTCTTCTTGTCCTCTTTGGCTGGCGCAACTTCAGTTTTCTTCTCTTCTTTCTCTTCTTGCTTAGGAGCAGATGCATTTTCCTGAGTTTCAGGAGTTGCTGGAGCTTCCCCTCCTGCACCAACAATGGCAATAACTTGACCGACTTCAACCGTATCGCCTTCATCAGCTTTCAGTTCTTGTATCGTACCTGCTTCTTCTGAAATGACTTCAACATTTACTTTATCTGTTTCCAGCTCAACGATGTACTCACCCTTTTCCACATAATCCCCTGGTTGTTTCAACCATTGAGCAATTGTACCTTCTGTAATTGATTCTGCTAATTCTGGAACTTTAATTTCTGCCACTGTGATGTCCTCCTCTTTCTTATCGAGTTAACGCTTCATTTATAATTCGTGATTGCTCTTTTTTGTGTACTGTTGGTTCACCTTCTGATGGACTTGAACGTCTGCGACGGCCGACATAATGCACCTCAACACCCTCAGGTGCAATGTCACGGAGCCGTGATTCTGCAAATGTCCATGCTCCCATATTCTTAGGTTCTTCTTGAATCCATACAATTTCTTTAAGGTTTGAATATCTTTCCAGAATGGCTGATATATCACCTTTAGGGAAAGGATAAATTTCTTCTACTCTAAGAATGTGTAACCAATCTTTATCATCGATATCTTGAAGCTTCTCTTCTAAATCAATCGCAATTTTCCCGCTGCACAGTACAACCCGTTCAACAGTATCCTGGTTCTCTCCAAGACCCTTTTGTTCCAGGACTGAATGGAATTCTCCATGGGCTAATTCCTCGGCTGTGACAGCTGCGAATTGATTTCGGAGCAAACTTTTCGGCGTCATGATTACTAGTGGCCTTACTTCGTCTTTTTGTAAAATGGCAGCCTGACGTCTAAGAATATGGAAGTATTGACCAGCTGTAGAACAGTTGGCAACCGTCCAGTTATATTCTCCACCCAGTTGCAGGAATCGTTCTAGGCGAGCACTTGAGTGTTCTGGACCTTGACCTTCATATCCATGAGGCAGGAGCATGACCAGGCCGGTTTTTTGACCCCATTTTGCACGACCGGCTGAAATGAATTGATCGAACATCACCTGTGCCATATTGGAGAAGTCTCCAAATTGTGCCTCCCAAAGAACCAACGTCTCAGGTGCAAACACATTGTACCCATACTCATATCCAACAACAGCCGTTTCAGTAAGAGGACTATTAAGAACAACAAACGAAGCATGACTGTCATTCAGATTGTGTAAAGGAATGTATTCTTCACCGGATTTTTCATCATGAAGAACAAGGTGGCGTTGAGCAAATGTACCACGCTCTGAATCCTGTCCCGTTAATCGAATCGGCGTACCATCCTTCAAGATAGAGGCAAACGCCAACGTCTCAGCATGGGCCCAGTCAATTTTCCCTTTCCCTTCAAACACCTGACTTCGTCTCTTTAGGATGCGCTCTAATTTCTTGAACACATTAAATCCTTCTGGCCATTGAAGCAGTTCACTGTTTAAACCTTCAAGCTTATTAAAATCGACACTCGTATTAATATCCGGTAAGCCATTTGCTACATATTCAGGTGGGGCAAGGACGGTATCAGGATCATCGTCTTTAGCCGGCACTTTATCGTAAGCCGCTTTTAATGCTTCTTCGATGTCGTTATCCATTTTCTCTACATCTGCTTCTGTAAGGATTCCTTCTGAGATTAATTTTTCAGCATAAAGCTTCTTGACGTTAGGATGGTTTTGAATGACAGAGTACATTAATGGATTCGTCACCATCGGTTCATCCATTTCGTTATGACCAAAACGACGGTAGCCGATCAAATCAATGACAAAGTCTTTTCCAAAGGTTTTACGATATTCATAGGCGAGCACCGCTGCCGCAAGACAAGCTTCAGGATCATCTGCATTGACATGGACAATCGGCACTTCAAAGCCTTTGGCAGTATCAGATGCATATTTAGTAGAACGTGAATCACGGCTTTCAGTCGTGAAACCGATCATATTGTTCGCAATGAGGTGAATGGATCCACCCGTATTATATCCTCGTAATTGGCTCATATTTAATGTTTCAGCTACAACACCTTGTCCAGGGAAGGCAGCATCTCCGTGAATCATGATAGCATAGGAAGATTCCGGTGATTGTTCTGGATAACCTCTATCTTCACGAACTTCTTGTGCAGCACGTGTGTAACCAGCAACAATGGGGCTCACAACCTCTAAGTGACTTGGGTTATTCGCCAGAGTGACACGTGCTCTCGCTGTTGACGACTGTAGAGGTGAGATTTCACGATCAGCACCTAAATGATACTTAACATCACCTGTCCATCCGAATGTAATTCCAATCGAGCCTTCTGAAGGAATCAGATCCTTACTTGGAGCATGTTGGAATTCCGCAAAAATCATTTCATACGGTTTACCGATGACATGGGCCAGCACGTTTAAGCGACCTCGGTGTGCCATACCGATATTGACTGTTTTAGCACCTGATTCAACTGAATAACGAACCATTTCATCCAGTAAAGGTACCATAGAATCCAGTCCTTCAATGGAGAAACGCTTCTGACCAACAAACGTACGGTGAACATATTTTTCAAATCCATCCACTTCGGCAAGTCGTTTTAATAACGCAAGTTTCTTATCCTTTGAAAGTGGAGTGAAATAGGATTCTGATTCAATCTTTTCTCTTAACCAATTCTTTTCTTCAAGCTCATGAACATGAGCATATTCAAATGCCAATTTTTTAGTATAGACCTGTCTTAAGTGATTGATTGCCTGCAAACCATCCTTTATGTGAGAAGGTGCATTCGGGCATAAGAAATCAACAGGTATCTGCTTTAAATCCTCTTCAGATAAATTAAATTCAGCCAGTTCAATTCTTCTTGTGTCTTTGTTTCGGTCATTAAGGGGATTAATATCCGCAGCTAAATGACCATATGTACGAATATTATCTGCCAATTTAACTGCAGCTACCATTTTGCTTAACGCAGTAGGTTGTGCTGGTAAAGTGAATGATGTATCCCCATGCTGAGCGCTTGCGATTACTTGTACGTCTTCAGCTGTAGGAGGGCCCCATTGTTCGAATAATTCTTTCAATTCAGGATCCACGTCAGATGGATCCTCCAAGAATTGTTCATAAACCTCCATTACATAGCCCAGGTTCGGTCCGTAAAACGATTGCCACGGTTCCCCTTTTGCCGATTGTTTTTTCATTGTGAAAAACCTCCAACTATTTTGCCAGTTAGTATAATTTGGGTATCATGTATTCTTACAATTTTTAAGCTGTGTTTCATTATGCAAGAATAGTAATTTTTAACACATTAAAACGCTTACAAGGACATTTTATCACTGTGCAGTAGTAAGATAAAGTCTTAATGACAAATTTCTCAAAATTTTGTTTTCCCCTTCATTTTTAAGGTTATTACTTATATTCCCATAATAAATTGCACGAAAACCTTTTTGATAATCGACTATTCTGAAATAATATTTTATTAAGCGCTTTCTCTTTCACCTTCTTGTATCCCTGTTATGAGGGTACTTTTTTCATAAACCATCTTACTACTGTTACTAAAAAAAACCAAATATTTTTTGTTATTTTTCATTAATTTTTATATATTATAAGTTTTTCAGAATGATAGATAGATCTTATGAGTTGAAAATTCATCCCAGGGCTTTATTACTTTTTCCATTCTTCTCCTTCAAGCAGAGGAACTTTTCGCCTATGCATTGCATAGAATATAACAATCATGGCGGTTGGCCTATATAGATTAAAGCGAGGTGGTTCACATGTTCCCGTGGAGTTTATTCCCTTTCAATAAAGAAATGAAAGATCAAATGAACCAGATGAATCCGAAAGAAATGGATTCCTATATACAAGGTATGATGAAAAAGATGTTCCCGGGCGGATGGGAGAGTATGATGAATCCGAATGATTTGATGAACGGGGCGCAATCCTTTATGAATCCGATTGGTAATCAAGGGCAGAAATCTCAGGGGGGGCAGGCTTCTCCTTCTTCTACTTCAATACCTGCAAATGTTTTTGAATCCTTTGAGGATATTTACATCCGCTTTCACGTTCCAAATGAAGAGTGGATGAAGCAATTGAAAATATACCATACGTCGAATCAGGCCATTATCGAGAACATCCCGGAGAATGGGGAAAGACAGGTCATCACACTCCCTTGTCTAGTGAAGAAAAAAGGCGCAGTGGCTCAATTCAAGGACGGCATATTAGAACTGAAAATACCTAAAAGCATCGACATGCAATATACAGAAATAGACGTCTCAGATAAATATTGAGACGTCTTGACATGTAGAATACATTTAATTAGCGTACTTAAGAGACAGTCGCACAATGGTACCTGCAGGTTCGTTCCTTAAGGCTTTAATTTCACCGTCGTAATTTTGAATAAGCTTTGATGCAATCGCTAACCCCAAGCCATACCCGCCTTTTTCACGACTTCTAGCCTTATCCACACGGTAGAACCGGTCAAAGATTTTTGGAAGATCTTCTTCTGGAATACCGATCCCTTCGTCTTTCACCTCGATCATCACTTCTTCTTCACGATCCATTAATTTTATCTCAATGTTTGAATCCATCTCAGAGTATTTCACGGCATTATCTAACAGGATGATCATGATTTGTTCAAGATGCCTTGGCATAATAGATACCGCAGCGTCGTTATCCAACTCATACAAGCAGGAAAAAGTGTGTTCTTGATGTAAAAATTTAAAATCTCTAATTGTCTTTTCAACTACTTTTTGTGCATTGGCCCGAGCGTTTTGCAGATCGAATTTCTCCCGATCCGCCCTGGAAAGTTCTAATAGTTCACCTATAAGCCTTTTCACTCTTTCAAGTTCTTCCAATGACACCTGTAAAGATTCTTCCAGTATCGTTGGATCTTTTTTTCCCCACCTGTTCAAAAGAGCCAGGTGTCCTTCTAATACCTGAATGGGCGTTCTTAATTCATGCGATGCATCTTCAACAAATTGCTGTTGCTGCTGAAACGATTTCTCAATTTGGCTCATCATCTTATTGAAAATTTGCGATAGGTCACTGATTTCATCATGGGCCTTTACAATCTCCACTCTTTCATGAAATCCTTTCCTTTCAATCGATCTCATTGTTTCAGAAAGCTTATTTAGTGGACGTACAAAGCTTCTAGCCATGAAATAGCCGATAATTGCACTGATCAAGAGCGCTAATACCCCGGTGATGGTCATCATCCAGAACAGGTTCTTCATGATCTTTTCATACCGGTTTAAAGGCTGGATGATTTCAATATATCCGTTGAATTGACTAGATCTTATCGGAGATCTCCCAATAAGCATTTGTTTTCCCTCAGATTCAATAAGTGTAACTGTCTTCTCTCTGACGGGTTGAAAAGGAACGTAAAAAGCCCATTCATTTTCACCTTGAATTTCCGATACTTGATTCCCCTGACGATCTAAAATACGAATAGTCTGGTCTTTTTCAGCTATTTGCTTCATCAAATCCCTGCTAT
The DNA here is from genome assembly GCF_038049935.1 of Rossellomorea sp. y25. Lineage (NCBI taxonomy): Bacteria > Bacillati > Bacillota > Bacilli > Caryophanales > Bacillaceae > Rossellomorea > Rossellomorea sp. y25. Next base: position 2,591,308 of record NZ_CP145886.1, read on the forward strand.
CATAAATGTCCTGCAGCTGTATATTTGGCCCTTTTTGTTTAAAAAACACCGTAATTTCATCCAGCACACGACTAAAGTTATTTTCTTCTTCATCCACCATCCATTTATTGATTGCATGATATTGAAAAAAACTAAATAAGAAAAAGGCAAGGAATATGGCTGAACCAGCGGCTAATGCCCACTTCACTTTAAGAGAAGAGGGCTTAAATCGATTCATGAATGTATTCATGTCCTCATCACATACCCGGTACCACGTACAGTTTGGATATAGCTATCTTCGTCAGGCGAATCAATTTTATTTCGTAGGTATCTTACATAAACATCCACTACGTTCGTTTCAACCTCGGTATCATACCCCCACACTTTATTGAGAAGGACTTCACGGGTCAAAACAATATTTTTATTTTCCAAAAAGGCGAGTAAAAGGTCATACTCCCTTTTCGTAACCTCGATTTCATGTTCAAGCTTAAATACTTGCCGTGACTCCTTTTGAACGGTGATATCACGGTAATGATACGTTGTTTGAGCTGAAGCTGCTTCTTCATTTCCTGCTCGTCTAAATACGGCCCTCAATCTCGCTAACAGTTCTTCAATAGCAAAAGGCTTTACGATATAATCATCGGCACCACTGTCCAATCCTGATACACGATCCATTACACTATCCCTTGCCGTGATCATGAGGATCGGAATAGCTTTCACTTGCCGTATTCTTCTGCAAACCTCAAGTCCGTTTAAATTCGGCAGCATTAGATCTAATAAAATGATGTCCCAATCCTCGTTTATACCTTTCTCTAACCCCCCTCTTCCATCATAGGCAAGCCCCACTTCATATCCTTCATATTTAAGTTCCAGTTCAATGAACCGAGAGAGATTTTTTTCATCTTCTATGACTAAAATTCTTTTCACATAAATCACCTGCTCTAAATGCTTAATATCACTTATTTTATTTTACTTTTGCTAAAAATATAATCATTAAGCGCTTGAAAGATTTCAATACCTTGATACGTCATTAAAGTAATGGCAGTAAAACTGAAAAATAAAATAGGAATTATTCGAATCCACATGGTTCTTACCTCCCTTTTATCAATACTGCCATTTTCCTCCTCTTTCATTAAAATTGAGTGAGAAAAAGGTAAGTTTTTAGTTAGAGAAAAAAAGACGCAATCAGTTTACATAATATTATTATAATGAAATAAATAGGTAGTATGAAAATGCTCTTGTTGAAGAAAATAAACGTGTATAAATAAGAATGAGGTGCACGAAATGGAAAGCAAGAAAAAATTAGATCTACTGGCGTTATCCTCTATTCCTTTAGTTATGACACTCGGGAATTCCATGTTGATCCCTGTCCTTCCTCAATTAGAAAAGGAGCTAAACATTACGGGGTTTCAATCAAGCTTAATCATTACCGTTTACTCTATTATAGCCATTCTTTGTATTCCAATTGCCGGTTACTTATCCGATCGTTTCGGAAGGAAAAATATTCTGATACCCAGCTTGATCATTGCAGGAATCGGTGGCCTCATTTGTGGATTTGCTTCAATTTACGGTTCGAACGCCTATATTTTTGTTATTGTAGGAAGGATTGTTCAAGGAATTGGAGCAGCCGGAGCCTTCCCAGTCGTCATTCCTACAGTAGGAGACCTGTATGAGGATGATGATCAAATCACCAAGGGATTGGGTTTAATCGAAACATCCAATACTTTCGGCAAGGTGCTAAGCCCGATACTCGGAGCGTTATTTGCTGCATGGATCTGGTTTATCCCATTCTTTTCCATACCTGTATTTTCAATTCTTTCGATTCTTCTGATTGTCGTATTTGTGAAAGTTCCACCAAAAAAAGGAGAAGAAGCGGAACAATCGATTAAGGAATTTGTTCATGCGGTGGTAATCGTCCTTGGGAAGGAAAAGAAATGGATTTTCGGCATCTTCATCATTGGAATCATTTCCATGTTTACCTTATTTGGCTTTTTATATTATTTATCAACCAGATTAGAGCAAGCTTATGGAATAAACGGAGTGATGAAGGGACTATATTTAGCGGTTCCACTCCTTTTCTTATGTCTTACCTCCTACATAACTGGGAAAGTGATTGGTAAGAGTAAAGAGAAGATGAAGTGGGTCATCGTCTTTGGTTCCCTTATGACTTCGGTTGCATTCCTTCCATTAATCTTCACTGAAGGAAAATGGGTTATATTGAGTATTTTTTCGATTGCGGGAATTGGAATGGGCGCAGCCCTTCCTTGTTTGGATGCACTTATTACAGAAGGAATTGAAAAAGAGCATCGTGGAACCATCACCTCTATTTACAGTTCAATGAGGTTTACAGGTGTCGCTTTAGGGCCTCCTATAGTAGCATTGATTGAACCTTTGAGTACCTTTATCATTTTCATAGTTCTAAGTCTATTTTCCAGCCTGGTTGGAATGCTTTTCATTAAGGTTCCGGAAACTCCCCCGCAAGCTGTCTCAACTAAAAAGGCTTAAGGGTTCATTCCTTGATGGATGAAAGAAAAAACGGAGCTGAATGCAGGCTCCGTTTTTTTCAATTGCATTCCTACATCTGCTGAGTAGAATAAAGAAAGCTCGTTCTTTACGACCCAACATGTTTATTACGATTCATAATGTGGTAGATATATCCATAAACATGAAAGGGATAGTAAGGGAGGAATATATATGACTTGGATAATCGTGATTGTTTCTCTTTTTGTACTTCTCATTCTGGCTGAAGAAGGCATTAATTATTTTCTACGTACAAAAGTAATTGATCATCACCCCAATGCGAAAAAAAGCGAAGGAAAGATGAAATCGTTGTTTCATAAAGTAAAGTTAAAACTGACTCATTCACAGTAAGTAGTACTACATAGTCTAAAGGGTGGAGAAGTTCTTCTCTGCCTTCCACTTAATTCACTTCTTTGACACAATATGGATTGTTTCATTTGGTTGATGTAATAACATATCTTTAACCTCTTGAGGATATAATTGTACTTCAGAAAGTTCTTCAATTGGAATCCACTTGTATAATAAACGCTCCCCTTCCAGCCCATGAAAGGGATCCTTTTGAAAAATTGCCCTGTCTTTAGCTTTCACTTTATAGTAAAATCCAATTTCATGGAAATCCCATTCTTTATATGGAAAGAAATTTTCGTTCACCATGATCAATTGTTCTATAATAATTTCAACTCCTAGTTCCTCTTGCATTTCCCTCTTTAAACTTTCCTGTGATGCTTCTCCCATGACGACTCTTCCACCGGGCAACGACCAGTAATTGTCTTCCACTTGCTTATGTAATAAAATATGGTCCTGTTCTACCCAGATGGCCACTACCCTGTAATTAAAAACGTTTTGGTTTTGTTTAAATACAAGATCCATTTGACCCCTCCTTCCCCTTCATTATAACCATTGTCTATTCCCCTTCATTATAACCATTGTCTAAAAATACACAAAAAGAAGACAAAAGCTTCAGCAAAACTTTTGTCTCCAAAGGAAAGAAATTAGAATGGGTCTTACATAATAAAGATTTAAACAAAAAGAAAGCTACCCCACTTTCTTTTTGTTTAGGGAGTGATAAATCCTTATTCATAAGCAAGATTCATTGTATCGGGTGAAAAAGTGAAATCTATTAGAACAAGATTAAAATTTGATGAGAAAATCATTTTCTCCCTTAATCCTCCTCTACTCTATCAGAAAAGCATCCAGATTAAATTTATGGTATGATAGATAAGAATTCAGAATGTTACAATTCATTCTAAAGGATGAAAGGATGGAAAAATGAAAATCGATTTAAACTGTGATTTAGGAGAAAGTTTTGGTACATATACAATAGGACAAGATGAAGAAATGATGAAATTCGTTTCCTCCGTCAATGTCGCATGCGGATTCCATGCAGGGGATCCCCTCGTAATGAAACAAACCGTTACAAATGCATTAAATCACAACCTAAAGATTGGTGCTCACCCTGGATTACCTGACCTTCAAGGGTTTGGAAGAAGAATGATGCATGTAACCCCTGAAGAAGCATATGCCCTTGTACAATATCAGATTGGCGCCCTCCTCGCTTTCGTCAAGGCACAGGGAGGCATGTTATCTCACGTAAAGCCTCATGGTGCACTTTATAATATGGCAGCGAAGGATTCCGATCTGGCAACCTCGATTGCTAAAGCCGTATACGACCTTGACCCCGGATTAACTTTATTCGGCCTTTCCCAAAGTGAGCTGACAAAAGCAGGAGAAGAAATAGGGTTGCGTGTCGCTCATGAAGTATTTGCCGATCGAACCTATCAATCTGACGGTTCACTTACTCCACGATCACTTCCCAATGCCGTACTGCATGATGAAAACGAAGTGGAGAAGCAAGTATTACGAATGGTGGAGAAACAAGAGGTAGTTTCCACAGATGGTGAGGTATTGTCAATTAAAGCAGATACCATTTGTCTTCATGGTGACAACACAGCTGCGTTAAACCTTGCTAAAAGGTTATATAAAAAGTTAAGTTGAATTCTAAAAGGGCTGTACTGCCCTTTTTCATTCCTTAAGTCGAATATATGCTTTAGAAGATAGGAGTATTTTCTGATGAATAAGACGTTACTACTGGAAGGATTCCGCTGGATGTTCATCTTACTTGTTGCTTGCGTTATTATTCTATATGGCTATCAGCGGTTCCTTTTGCATTCAAGCATTGAAACATCTCTACAAACTGTAGCTCCCGATTCTACCATCATTGGCATCATTCAAACTCATACAACAGATAATAAAGAAAAAGTGTATAAAGCTCTATACAAGACAAAAGACGGAAAGTGCTACAGAGCTTCTTTCGAGCGTAAAAAGCACATATTCATAAGAGATCAAGAAGAATCCTGTTAACAAAATGGAGGATTATGTGATGAAACGAGCCATTCATATTTTCCCACAACTTGAATCAGTAGAAGAAATCCAAAGGATCAGAACAACACACGACCCATTATGGGATAAAATCCCTCCCCACATTACACTCGTTTTCCCTTTCACTTCAAATTTATCTAACAGTGAAATCATATCACATGTACAAAGCATTGCTAATCGATTGCAACCATTCAGCCTGCTATTAAAAGAAATAACAGGGTCCTCTGGTGAATATTTATGTCTTAATGTAAAAAGAGGGAATGATTCCATCATTCATTCACATGATGAACTGTATAAAGGAGTACTAACACCTTTTCGTAACCCCTCTTTTACGTACATTCCTCATATCACATTGGGGAGGATTGATTTAAAAGAAGAATTCCATCGCGCCTTAAAAGAATATAGAAATTGGAGTGAAAGTTTCCATACAGAAGTAAAAGAAATCGTTATCGAGGAAATAAATGAACAGGATGTTTCCAATGTAATCAGTGTAATACCACTTTATAGCCAGCACCATATTGATAAAGAGAACGGCTGGTTTTGAACAAGCCATTTGGTGGAATGTAGAGAATAAGACTTACATAGAAAGGGTCATTGTTATGATAAAAACTCTTACAATCGATACAAAAAAGCGCGATGAAATGATTGATATTACCACATATGTCCAAGACATCATCACCAACGCAGAAATGAAGGAAGGTCTTGTGGTGGTTCAATCCTTGCACACAACAGCCGGAATCACGGTGAATGAAAATGCCGATCCTGATGTAAAAACAGATTTTCTACGTCGATTAGATGAGGTATATCCATGGGAACATACTCTGGATCTTCATGGAGAAGGAAACACAGCCGCCCATTTAAAGACGAGTACGGTCGGCCACTCTCAAACAATCATCGTCACTAATGGTGAACTTCTTCTGGGAACCTGGCAAGGTATTTACCTTTGTGAATTTGATGGACCGCGTTCAAGAAGAAAAGTTTCGGTTAAAACGATTCAAAGTCAATAATCATACTAAAGCGAATCGGCTTGAAAAATAGCGATAAGCATAGGGCTCTAACCTCCAAGCATGATGACGACATTAATGATAAATCCTATAGAACGAAAAGACTCGAGGACGTTTCCTCGAGTCTTTCTATTCTATAAAACGGTCTTTCATGTTTTGCGAAGGCAGCATACAGGATTCTTGTTTTCCGAACCATTTGTATCTATTTGCGGCAATCCACCTGTATACCCTGTCCCTTAGGGGCTTGGGAATGATCTTAAACACGCCGAAAAGCTTCCATGGCCATGTTAAATGAGAGCACACCTTTAAAGCGGCAGTTGATTCAACATACGATTTATGATCGTCGATTAAAACGAAGCTATCTGTCGTTTGAGGAATCTTATGCTTCTTTAATAATTCTTGACCAATTTCACTTTGTAAGGAAGCAAATTGAAAGAGTCCCTTTGGATCACGATTTATAATAAACTGTACGCTACTATTACAGAAATTACATATACCATCAAACAAAATAATCGCCATTAGATCACACCATTCACATCTAATTATAGTAGAATTCTTTACATCACTCTGAGGAGGTAAACGCTCCCGTTCTCACTCACATCTTTATTCATGCTCCGATAAATGACCTACTTCATTATAAGAATGGACATTCCATCGTTTATTTGTGAAATGGAGATTGGTCAGGCAGCCGTTAAATAGTTTCACGTGGTTCACACCTACCTCCTCTTTATGAAACTCTCGCAATATTGCACTGATGACCGCACCGTGAGCAACCAGCAATACATTCTGGTCAGGAAACTGATCATGAATCTCTCTCAGTCCCTCCTGGATCCTATCGATCAACACTTCGTACGATTCCATATTCGGAAAGATAAAATCAGGATATTGCTTTTCTCTTTCTTCACGGGACATCCCCTCCCCATCTCCAAAATAACGTTCTTTGAAATGGTCCATCTCAACAATCGGCAATTCCAAGGCTTCATTAATAATGTCTGCCGTTTTCCTGGCTCTCACCAAAGAAGTAGTAATCAGAACATCCCAATGTGATTTCTCTAGAAATTCTCTGCATTCTTCTGCTTGAAGCTTTCCTGTTTCATTTAATGGAATATCCGTCTGACCTTGTAATTTCCCATTAAGATTCCAATCAGTTTGACCATGGCGTACTAAACATATATGAGTCATTTCATTTACTCCTTCTATTGAAAGCTATAATTCTAATAGAATTTATGATATACTATATTACCATTAATAGAGACTATTTCGAAAGTTTTAAATAAATAAGCAGTATAAGGAGTTGGCTGAGGAGAATGAGAGATGAATTAGTGTATCTAGGACAAGAAATTGTTTCACATAAATCCGATATTGCTCAGGGCGTAATTGAATATCAGGAAAAACGGTATTCTGAACAACTTAAGTTTTCTGGAGTGAAAATGGAGCAAGTCACGGAATGGAGAATTGAATTAATTCAAATGCTGGGAGAATCTTTACAAGAAGAGCAAAAAGATTCTCTCATTAAGATAAGCGAGTGGACACAGAAGGTAGGAAAAATAGCACTTGAAAAAGGCATTCCACTAAATGAATCGCTAAAAACACTATCAGCATTCCGGACTACTATTTGGGATATTTTCACTAAACAGATCAGCGATAATCAAATAACAGCCTCTCTTATGCTGCAAGTAAACAAAAAGATTAACCCATTACTGGATGAAATTGCTTATCTTTTAAATGAGTTATTTGTAAAGCAGCAAAAAGATCAGCTAGCTCTTATTCATACTGCTATGGATGAACTTTCGGCACCGATTGTGCCGATTGCAGATAAAATTGCGATTCTTCCTCTCATTGGGGAAATTGACACTCATAGAGCCACGTCTATTATGGAAACGGCTCTAAAGAAAAGCTCTGAACTAGAATTGGACTATTTATTTATTGACATATCCGGTGTGGCAATCATGGACACCATGGTTTCTCATAATATTTACCAAATCATCAACGCTTTAAAGATGATGGGAGTACAATCGGTATTGACAGGTATCCGACCTGAATTTGCCCATACTTTAGGGAACCTCGGCATTACCTTCGACGACTTAAAAACAAGCTCAAGCTTAAAACAAGCCCTTGAAGACATCGGATTCACTCAATATGAAGTGGTTCTTCCTCTTTAATATAAGACCAGAAGCCATTTGCAGCATGGTTTCTGGTTTTTTGTTACTTCTATCCATTCGTTACCCTCTTTATTCTATGGTGAAATAATAGTTGAATACTTTGAACCGCCATGTATATTGGAATGGACCAATACATTTCATATCCTTTATCGAAATGAAAAAAGCCAATCTTTAACGTGAACCATTCCATCAAAAGAGAAAAAGATGTCCAAACCAATAAATAAGCAAGATTCATGACCCCTCTTATCTTTAATTTCTTATAGATGTATATAAAAAAATAACTGTAAGGACCATACATGATATAACTAATAAAATCGATCGCCTGGTAAGCTGAACTATCATTCACATCGTAAAAATCCCAAGGTGGAATACTGATCGTATGGTCATAAAACATCCCTATTGCTATGCCATAAATAAAGTAACTTAGCCCTTCCAGGAATGGGAATATTTTTGGAGTAATCCATATTACTATAAGGAGAGCAAGTAGACTAATGATGATAAACCACTCGTTTAAATCAAATGATCTTTCATATATTCTGTCCACTATTTTTCCCCTCCTTCTTCTGCATATGATAAAGCCCCTTTCCTATCCCAATACAAATGAATAAATATATTATGTTAATGATGGTTGTATTTAATAGGCTCCATTGAGGATAATCAAGCGTTTTAAAGTGAATATGAAGGACATCCAAAATAGTGATAAAAAATAAAAGGCTTAAGAAGAATATGATTTTATGAGTTCTTGATCTGTAATTCAAGTAGCCATTTATCATGATAATTCCAATCAATGGGAAAATACATTCTCGGTTTATCAGTAAGCTAATGAATTGAGTGACATCCTCTGAAGCCCTAATCCATTCCAGCTTGTTAGTCATAATCGTAATATAATTCGTTGAAACAATCGATAACAACATGAACTGTATGGAATTTGCGGTGAATGAAAGCTTTTTTTGCATGAAGATCACAATATAAATCAGGATGATTAATATGGAAATAAAGAGAGGAAGCGACATTGATTTCTCCTTTATCTTTTCTCTATATCCTTTCCTTAACCGCGTCATTACATAACCATTTTTTCCCGATCAGAGAGTTTAGATGTTTGGATTAATTTGCACGGGGAAAATGTAAAAGAAGTATGAAGGAGGTATTTCGATGAGACATGAACCTATCAATCCACAATATGGTCAAGACGAAATAAAAGAAGTATTTGTTGACGGTTTACAGCGAGACTTATCGCCTGAAGAAGATATGCTAATTTCAGGTTGGACTCAAACATTTAACAAAAGCGAACGTGCTACCATCATTAATCTGCTAAAAGAATTACTAAACAAACACAAGAGACATGACTAAACCAAAAGCGGAGGCGGCTTGACCAGAGGCGACAAGCATAAGACGGGACTACCGGAAAGGCGTTCTTTGCCTTTTTGGTAGTCCTGGCTTATGACCTCGAGCCTCTAGCCGCCGGAGCTGGATGAAACCAAAAGCGGAGGCGGCTTGACCAGAGGCGACAAGCATAAGACGGGACTACCGGAAAGGCGTTCTTTGCCTTTTTGGTAGTCCTGGCTTATGACCTCGAGCCTCTAGCCGCCGGAGCTGGATGAAACCAAAAGCGGAGGCGGCTTGACCAGAGGCGACAAGCATAAGCATTCTATTATTAATGCGAGCATAATGAAAAGGCAAGCCCAAGGGCTTGCCTTTTCATTTTATAGTAAAGTGTTTCTTACATATCACTCGTCAAATCTAGAATTTTATCAATGTCAACGCGATAGATTGGGCGATTTATATCCTCTTGTCCAAGTTCTACGGTATCTTCTAGTACATCATCAATATTCATACTTTTAAATACCCCCCAAGTTGTGTTTTAGATCAGAATGTCAATAATTCTCATTACCATTCTTACCATAGAATACGAATGAATGATTTAATTTTTGGGGGTTCTCTTAAATATTTTTATATCAACATAAACTTTATTAAATTGTATATAATAATCAGAAAGTTGAATAAAATGATGCACTATGTTATGGTTAAAAAACTATTGATTCTACTTAAATAATAATAGATAGGTAGAATAGCTTTCTCCTTAAAGGAGGCATTCCAATGAAACGATTTTCTATGCTTCACGTACCTAAGGATTTCAGGCATAGAGGGCGTCCAGCTGTTACCGTTCACGTTCTACCTGTTCATAAAGAATTTTTCGCAATAGGTAAATCTTTAAAGGGTAACGGTAAAGCTGCCAACAACAATGAAAAACTAGCCGCATACTATGCGTATCTAGATACTTTAAAATAAACGCTTATCTCTATAGAATAAATCATTTAAAAAAGCTGATCAGATAGTGTCTGACCAGCTTTTTTTCCATCTTGAAATGTTCTAATATCCACCAAGCCTTTTTTAAATTAACTGTTATCTAAGTCATTGTTACTATTGATTTAAAGCGAGTGCTGTCCCACTGTTCAATTAGAATACTGCTTGATTGGAAGGGAATCCGCTCCCTTTCCGCGGATGAACGACCAAGCCTCCTCGCTTCTCTGCGGGCTATTTTCTCACCCGTTTTTCCGCAGGAGTCTTGCAAATCCCCTTCCAATCATTATGAAGAGGAGTTATCAGAGCTGAAATTATAATTGTCCTAAAATAATAATCCATCAGAAAACACCCTACACCTTTATTTAATTTTATTGAAACATGTTAAATGTTCTTCGGTCAATTTCTCTATGTTTAATTCATTGTTTTTAATTCGATGGATCAATTGATGAAACTCAGACTTTGCCAACCTATAATCCTTTTCACAGATTATTTTATTAAGATACGCCTCTTCTAATTCTTGTTGATCTTTTTCTATCAGTTTCCCTCCTGGAAGAATAATAAGATCCAAAAACAAATCATCCATCCAGGGTCCCCTAGTTGAATCATATCCATTTTCTTTCGTTATATCGATATACCACTGAATAACTGATTGATCTTCTTTTAACATAGTAGTAATAGAAAAATGCCGGTGATCAGGAAAGAATTGAAGCCATGAATAGCCATCATCTACAATACATATGGAGTCACCCTCATATTGTACATATAGAGGGTGAGCTACCCTGTCGAATTTTATAAGGGAGAGATATCCTTCCAGTTCACCAGTAGATGTGTACTTAACAGAAACCTCTCTTTCCACTATACGAGACCATCCCTCTCGTGTGCCATATTTCCTTTTTAACAACACTTCTCACCCTTGGCTATGCATTCATGTTGTTGGAAGTCATTAAGCATACGCAGATGACTTCTCACCATCGTTGAAGGTAATTCTTCTAGATTATAAAACTTTAGTTGAATGGATTCAGAGTGTTCTGTTTTCATTTCTCCATCGTAATCATTTGAAAAGTAGGCTGTGGTGACTACATAAAACTCATCTCCATTTTCAGCTTTAATGTATTGATCCGCACCTGAATATACGTTTAACAAATTCAACTTACCTAATGTCAGATTCGTCTCTTCCTTCACTTCTCTTCTCGCCGTCTCTTCCGTTGATTCTGCCAATTCCATCAATCCACCAGGCAGTCCCCATGAGCCATTCGGAAATCTCCTTTGCTGCAGAAGCACTTCCTTTCTGTCATTCAAAATAATGACCACCGATCCGACTAAAATAAGAGGGCGCGTACCAACCATTGCTCTTAATTCTTCTATGTAACCCATTGATCAATCTCCTCACTGAAATGAATCTGCTAACGTGAAACACAGACCGAATTAGTCCGTTATATACTGACAAGCCTCAAAACCATTTCCATCTAAATCCCAGAACTCAAAAAACGTAACCTCTCCAGCTTCTTTTATCTCTCCAACCTTGACGTCCCTTTCCACAAGCTTTAACCTAGTCTCTTCCAACGCATCAGAAAAGAGAATCGGCTTGACGGATGAGGGACGTACCTCTCCCTCTTGAACCGTTAGAGTAGAGCCTCCTTGACCTATTTGGAACACAACATACTTTCCCGAATCAAAAACTTGCTCAAACCCCAACACCTCTACATACCATTGGGTAGACTTTTTTAAATCTTTTATACATATATGGACTGTATCCACTTTAGAAAACAATGAAATACCTCCTTCTTCAACTCTAGTTTTTTAATAGTGTTAAGTGCCCGACAATCTCTTTTGCTTCAAACTTTTCCATTGGCGGGAGTGCCACTACTGTTAAAGATCCCTCTTTAATTTCAGTTAACCCGCTATCGTGAATACTGAAATATCCATCAGCCTCTAATTTCTCCAGCTCTCCGGCTTTTCCCTTTAGAACAATTTTTTTCATACCTGTTTGCACCCATTCTACAAAGTCTGCTTGTCGATTTTGAAAAGGTGAATCAGATGACATCATCGTCAGTGTACTAAGAGTAGCAGCATGGGCCACTTGCGCTGCCGTTTTTCCTTTAGACATATTCAGTTCCTTATTAACAATGAAATATTGAACGAGATCACGCTTATTCATTTGTCTAATCATCCCTTTTTATCATTTAATTACCTGTTATTTTACCATGCGAAGGAAAGTACCTCAGTAATATTTACTTCCTTCTTAGTTTCACATAATCATTTTCAACAGAAACTATTTTAACCTTCTCTCCTATTTTAAAATCTAAATATTGATCACAATCCAGCTTATAGGTGTGCCCGTTATCAAATTTCATCGAGCATGACGGATCGCTGCTGTTTACATCTATAACCTCACCTGATTTAATTCCTTCCGCTCCTTTTCTATTATTCACCGGAAAATACTTTTCCTCAATCATTACCCAATCTTCGAGACTGATAACCACCAGCTTCAGAGTAAAGAGCCCCAACAGAAGAACAAGTAACATAATGAGTATTACAAATTTAGCCCTTAAGCCCATCATGAGTATCCCTTTCCTTCCATATAAAATCAACAGATGATTATATGTAAGGAATCTGACATACATTCGATCGTTTTGAAGAAAAGTGGATTATTTTTCCCTTCTTGCATTTATTTAAAAATGGTTATAGAATAAAACTAACGACCGTTAGTTAGTTAAAAAAGAAGGTGAATGAATTTGAAGAATGACAATAAACAACTCATCAAAGATGTGGCATTGGATTTATTTGGTCAAAAAGGGTATGAGGATACCTCGTTAACGGAAATTGCAACTGCGGTGGGCATTAAAAAACCATCTATCTACAACCATTTCCGAAGCAAAGAGGATTTATTTATGGAAGTAATTGAGGATTTAAGTGTGTCGGAAGTAACGGCCTATAAGAGCGCAGAAGAAAAAATGGATCCTCAAGAACCGCTAACGAATATAAGAACACTCTTTGACTTATTTTGTCAACGATTAGTGACAACTAAAGAAGCACTATTATGGAAAAGAGTCACATTCTTTCCCCCAGAAGTTTTTAAAGATCTTATTCAAAAACAATTCATTTATTTTGAACAGGTGACAACAGCAATTTTGGTATCAATTTACCAGGAAGGCCAAAAACAAAAACTGTTCAGTGAAATCAAGGAAGATGAATTCATTGCCTCCTTTTTATGTTTAGTAGATGGTGTTTTTTTAGAGCATCATTATTATACTGAAGAAATTTTCAGACAACGAATTGAATCGGCTTGGAAGGTTTATGAATTAGGTATTTCAAGTCGTAAAGGAGTGTAGCATCATGGGTTGGATATACGTTATTATTGGTGGAATACTGGAGATTGGCTGGGCTACTGGGTTATCCCTTTCAGAGGGATTTACAAAACCTGTCCCAAGTATTGTCACTGCTGTTCTAATTTTAATCAGTTTTTATTTTTTCTCTAATTCCATGAAATTATTGCCGATTGGAACTGCATATGCGGTCTTCACCGGTATTGGGGCAGCAGGTACTGCTGTAGTTGGAATGGTGTTTCTAAATGATGGGATTAGCATCATGAAAGTTGCTTTTATCACACTACTCATTTTCGGAGTGATCGGTCTAAAAATGAGTGATAAAGAGGAGCAACATACAGGGAGGTCATACTGATGGCATGGATATTTCTCATATTTGCAGGATTTTCGGAGGTTGTCATGGTAACGTTTATGAAGCTCTCTGAAGGTTACAAGAAACTGGCCCCTTCCATCATAAGTTTTGCTGCAGGAGCTCTGAGCTTTTATTTATTGTCTCTTTCTCTACTTGACATTCCTGTGAGTACGGGATATGGAATTTGGACCGGGATTGGTTCTGCAGGAGCGGTTATCATCGGGATGATCTTTTTCAAGGAAACAAAGGATTTGAAGAGGTTGTTTTTTATAACATGCATTATTGGAAGTATTATTGGATTAAAGATTGTTTCATGACCGAACTAAAAGTGTCCAGCCTTTGAGGAAAAGAGCTCTCAAAGGCTGGACACTTTTTAATTAATGAAAGGTACTGGTTAATTAATAATCCCGTGTCCTACAATATCCACTTTTATAGTCGGGACAATGGTAATGGAGGGGTATGTTTCTTCCCAATTAATTTTTTCCCATGTCTTTGGATGAAAAGCAATCAACTCTCTTCCGATTCCAAATAAATCTGAGTTGGCAATTTGAATTTTTTCAATCATTTTTTGAGCATCTTTTGTTAAATGCTTTGATATTTCTTTATTCAGTCTTTTGAGTTCACTCTTATTAGTTAATTTGTCCTGAGGGTACTCTGCGATTGAAATATCCATTTTCATGTCGATTTCCACCTGAATATTTTCAGGTGTGTCAGATACAATTTTAAGCTTTGATTTAGATTTAGAAACATTGTACGTAATATAATTGTCAATGCTCATTTTTTTATCATTATCTATTTTTGAAACAAACCGAGTTGATTTTGCTTTTTGATTATTCATAAGCAGATATAGAGATGATTCTTTAAATGATAGAGTACCCGTAAGTGAATTCTTATGAAAAATACCTATTCCATCTAAAACAACTTCTCCATTTTTCATTTTAATGAGAGGAAGTGCGAAATCTTTTCCTTCATCAAACATAATGGTACAGACGGTTTGTAAATTCTGTTTAGGAACTCCTGTAGTGACTTCTGCGCTTGTTAGTAATTCAATAATAAATTCAGATATCAACACATTTTTCTCACTCAACTTAGTGAGGATCTCTCCCCCATTTCCTTCCACCACGGCCAATTTAGCAGAAATGGAGCTATTGGGATCACGATAGAATATATCTAAAAATTTATAGATATCTTTTTTAGCTAATTCTTCCCCCAATAAAAACACCCGGTTTTTTGAAGGTTCAAACACTCCGGAAATTTTCCTATCCATACTCATTCTTGTTTCACGAATCGTTTTCCCCTCACCTTGTACCACCACATTAGTAGGGGTTCGATCCTTAAAGTCACGAATGATGGCAGTCGCTCTTATGGTATCCTCATCAACCATATCAAAAGAAGAGGAGAAAACGAGCCTTCCGTTTTTCAGTAATCTTTGATCCCAACACCCTGTCAAACAAAGGTTAATGATAAGTAGGACGGATACTAAAATGCCCTTTTTCCTCATGCGTTCTCTCCTCTTTCCTTTTTCTTGAAAACAAAAGAAATTCCTAATAAAAGAAATGGAATGACAAGTATGAAGAGATAGGAGGTATTAATCACCCATTTGTTGTACAACTCCATTTCTGCTTCTTTATTGGGAATTAAGGCAATGATAAAAGATAAACTGCCAAAGAAAATGGTTATGACAGAACGTTTGATGCGCTTGATTCGCATGAAAGAATGGGTTATTCCCTCCGTCGATAAGAAAAGATAACTGGTTAAAGAAGTAATAACACTTACTACCCAAAGTGAAACAAACACCAAATCAATTCTTTCGACAACTTGCAAATACAGGGATTTCACATAGTATAGAACCGGCTGAGGAACAATGACTAATTCCTCTGGACTGAACGTTATTAGGCTGACAATGGTAAGAAAGGTATAGATCAATGTCACAGAGAGATTGGCCATTGATGCTGAGAATAAGACGGACCGTTCCCCATTATGCTGAAAATAAGGAAAAAGAAACAAAAGCAATTCAAAACCAAGCATTGAAAAATAGGCTTCTTTTATCCCTTTGAGAATATTGATCCTACCTGATTGTCCGATTGGAAGCAAATACCTCCAATCAACAGGGTAAATGATCAATACAACGATGGATATCAAGATCAGAAAGAAAATCAGCACTGAAACAACAACATACACATTGCAAATGTCAGGTAGTAATTCCTTCCCTAAATAGATGGCTGTTCCCATTAATAGAAACATTATAATCCATTTGGGTGTCAGGGTAAGTACCCACGTTTTAATGATGGCAGTTGAATACATTAAAATAAGGCTGGTTACAAGCAATCCATAAAACACATAGGAAACATTAATGAATGTCCCTCCTGCTTTTCCTACCAGCTGTATTGAGTATTGGAAAAGTGACTTAGCGGGGAATCTTCTGCCCAAGACCCACAAAGTCGTTATTAGCAATTGAACAACAATACCGGCCAGTAATACTGAAATCCAAGCATCACCTTTAGAAATGGAGAATACGCTGAATGGAAGGCCAAGAACCCCTACACCAATTTGAGTTTGAATAATGAATAACATCAATTGTATGGACGAGAGATTAGTCTGATTCTTCATTTTTTTCCCATCCTCGGGGATCCGTCGTCTTCCACTTATACTGCGGCTTCAAATCCTTTGGTCTTTCTTTCATCAGCCAAATGGGTACACGGATAAAGGTGTCTTTAAGTGACTTGAAATCCAAAGGTGCAACAGGATATAAATAATATTGACCTAATGATTTGAGCGTCGACATATGTATTAACAGCAACATCAACCCGATTACGATTCCGAGAACTCCGAATAATGCAGCAAAAATCATTAGCGGAAATCCTAATATTCTAACGGAAGTACTCATTTCATTAGATGGAATAACAAAGGAAGATATAGCTGTAATCGCAACTACGATAACCATCGTATTTGAAACCAAATTTGCTTCAACAACTGCCGTCCCAATTACAAGTCCCCCTACTACCCCAATGGTTTGAGCGATGGGATTCGGTAATCGTATCGCAGCTTCACGAAGTAATTCCAAGGTCAATTGCATAATGGCTGCTTCAATCAATGGAGGAAATGGAACATATTCAAGGGAGCTTTTAATCGAAAAAATAATTTCGACTGGAATGATTTCATAATTATACGAAATGACGGCAATATAAAATGCGGGTAAACAAAGGGTTGCAATAAAACTGATTAATCGAATGAATCGTATAAATGAACCGATAAATGCCCGATTATTATAGTCCTCCGATGTTTGAAAGAAGGAAAAAAAATTCACAGGCAAGAGTAAAACGGTAGGGCTTCCTTCCATTACCAGTGCAATTCTGCCTTCCATTAGATTTCCGACTACACGATCCGGTCTTTCCGTATTTAAAAACTGAGGAAATGGAGAATAAGAATGATCTTCTAAAAATTCCTCAAAGTATCCGGGGGACTGAATCGAATCTGTTTGAACAAAATTGATCCGGTTCTCAATCGTTTTCAACAATTCAGGATTTGTTAAATGAGATAAAAAAACTAAAGCGTACTTTGTTCTCGTTGTTTTTCCTATGCTTGAGTATTTCACAGTCAATTTCGGATTTGAAACTCTCTCTCTTATGAGATGCACATTTTCTGTGATATTTTCACTGAATCCTTGATGTGATCCCCTAATCACCTTTTCATTTACTGGTTCATATCGATTATTAAGAATCTTAGGCATACTGATAAAGGTCAGGATTTCACTGTCTTCCGCAAGTAAAAGACAGTGTCCATCCACCATTGCACTGAGTGCCTCATCTAAATACAATGTTTCTTTAATACTATTAGTACTTACGACATCACATATATCGCCGGAACCTTTTTCTAATATAGGCTTGATAATATACGTCTGTAAGCTCCTATTATCAATGACAGAATCAATAAACATAATGGTCAATATTTTACTATTGAAGGTTAATTCTCTTATTTTCAGATCATCTGTATTAAATAGACCGTTTCGAAAATAAGTGATTTTCTCTTCTAAAGTGAGAAATTCAGGCACTACTTCTTCTTTTTCTGAAAGCAGCTGTTTTGGTATTCTTCTTTTCCTTTTATTAAACGAACTCATATTAGCACCTTCAGTAAGAATCTTTTTTTCTATGCTTCCCAAAGAAGGTGCCATTATGCATGCCCATGGCTCGTATTAACGTTTCTTCCCGTCTAATTGCATACCCCATACCTCTTCTAATATGGATATGAATGTTTCATTTATACCTCCCCATTGATAGGAGTGATCGCTATGTAAATTCTCCAGAGCTCGGTCCATTTTTAGTAAATCTTCTTTTAGATACTCTTCCATATGCTTTAGGTGATGGGCCTCTTTCCCTTTAACTCTTGAGGTCACCATGGAAATAATCGTATTCTTTATATCTTCATACATATTAAGGTGGTCAATCATTTGGTTGATCCCATTTGGTGGAAACGTTTGATACTTCATAATCCACTTACAAGCAAGCCACGGCCTGATGATGGTCATCCATTTCTTCGTACCGTTTGGATCATCCTTCAAACATTTCTCCATATTGCGTTTTGTCATGTGATAGTAATGAATTAAACAGCGGTCTGGAGAAAAAGTCTGATCTCGCAGCTTCCTGATTTTTTCTATGGTCGGGTGCTCAATATACACATTTTCATCTGTTAACCACTCCAATAGAGATGGGTTTGATTTACGAAGAAGTTTGAGAGCTTTACTCAGGTCCCATCCCCCGAATTCAATGGCATGGTGTGTAGATTTTACAATTACGTCCTTTGTCTGTTGAAGATTTAGATACGCGGTTGTCTCTCGTATATATATAAACCGGACATCATAATCGCTGTCATCTATATGATACCCCCATGCTCGACTTCCAGCTTCGACAGCATACAATATCTTAATCTCCTCTTCTCTTTCTATACACCTAAGATCGTCTAATATGATCCTTCTCAAAAATAATTCTCCTTCCCTTTATATATTAGTAGGGTTTTCCTTTCTGTTTTTGATATACTTATTCACACAAACAAGTCGATAGGTAGAGGTGAATAGCTTGACCAAGAAAAAGATGTATTCGTGGAGCTTACAAATTCTTATTATTCTTACCATTATTTATGTTTCAACTAAGATTTCATTTTTATTTGAACCGATTGTCGTATTTGCTTCAACATTATTTTTCCCCATTATCATTTCAGGATTTCTGTATTTTTTATTAAATCCATTAGTCAATCTCCTGGAGAAAGCAAGACTGCCGAGAACCATCGCCATTATCGTGCTTTACGCTGCTATCGTTGGTGTGATGGTGTTAATTATAGGAAATATCGCTCCTATTCTCTCAAAGCAAATAACAGGGCTGTTCAATGAACTTCCTGAGTATGCAAGACAAACGAGGAATTTTATCGAATACTTATCTGAAACTCAACAATTCAAATGGATGATGAGTCAAGATTACGTATCACTTAAAGATGTGGAAAATCAGTTAGTGGATTTCGCCAATACATTACCGGATAATATCACCACTGCACTTAAAGGATTAGTAAGTGTTCTGACCAGTATTACGATACTGATTGTAACCGTACCTTTTCTACTATTCTTTATGTTTAAAGACGGCCATAAATTTCCTAAGGCCATATCAAAATTCCTTCCTCCTGCCTACCGGGAAGAAGGAATCAACACGTTAAAGGATACGAGTGATACACTTGCTGCCTACATACAAGGACAATTAACGGTTGCTTCATTTGTAGGGACCCTTACTTTTATCGGGTATTTGATCATTGGTCTGCCATATGCTTTGGTTATGGCATTAATAGGTGCAGTCACCAATATCATTCCTTTTATCGGACCGTTTATCGGTGCTGCGCCGGCTATTATAGTAGCCTTGTTCGATTCCCCGACTAAGGCCATATTGGTCGTGGTGGTTGTAACAATCGCTCAGCAAATAGAAGGGAACCTCCTTTCACCCCTTATTTTAGGAAAGCGTCTGGATACTCATCCAGCGACGATTATCATTCTATTGCTGGTGGCAGGAAACTTAGCGGGTATTCTTGGAATGATCTTAGCCGTTCCTTTTTACGCTGTAACAAAAACCATAGTATTAAATTTAGTGAAGTTCATTAAACTGAGAAGATCTGCGATTCAAGAATGAAAATAAAGAGACAACCGGGCTTGCCCGGTTGTTTATTTTTGAAGTGATTTAAACGTGGTTGTTGAATCGGAAGAATCTGAAAGTGCAGTTATGTCATTTTCCATGTTTCCCTACTCCAACGATCACATCTGTTTATACATAATCACATGAGGCCCGATTGGTTCTATTTCAAATACTTCCCCCAATTGAGTTAAGCCCAATTTCTCATAATATGGACCAGCTGAAATTCTGGCATTGCACCACCACATTTCACACCCTTTTCCTTTTAGAACATCTTCACTGTATGCAATGAGCTCCTTTCCAACGCCTTTCCCTCTATAATCTGGAAGGGTGGCCATTCCTCTTAAACGGTAAGGCAGATTTCCGTTCAAATCCTTTAGTGCTTCCTGATAATAGGAAGCAATACTGATCAGTACGTCTTCATCGAAAGCACCTATGTGAAAGGAACTTTGGGCTAAATCCCCTTCATACTGACACTCCTCTATCGATTGAGTTGGCCTTAAGATCTGTTGTCTGATCCTATATGTATCAGTAGCTGAAATAAAACGAATGTGAATCATCATTTTTCCCCTCCATTTTAAACCCGGTTTTTTTTATAATCTTTTCAGATATTCTGTCGATAAAACCGTTTCATACATATCACCCTCTCTCTTTTCAACCCAATAGGCGGAAGCTTGGACTCTTGAACTCACTACTTTGTAAAGACTTTCATCCTTAAAATGCAAAGCGGCACCATCATCCACTCCATAGCCGGCTTGTAGTTTCCCCTTATCAATAAACGAATGATAAAGGGGACGCCGTTTTTCTTCACCATCATAATGCGGGGAATGACTTCCCTTTACGAAACCCAATCCTTTAATCGTTTCTAAGTCTTCTCCATAGGAATCAGTAATTCCTTCTTCAAACCAACAAATCGAGCCTGCGCTCAAACCTGCAAGAACCGTCCCTGATTCCCAAGCTTTCTTGAGGATCGAATCAATCTTCCACTCTCTCCATAGAGCAAGCATACTCTTTGTATTGCCTCCACCCACATAGATAATGTCCTTATCAAGAAAGAATCTCTCTAAATCTTTGGTTGGCAATTTGAATAGTGATAAATGGGAAGGCTCACACGGAAGCGAGTGAAAAGCATTGTAAAATCGCTCTATATACCCTTCAGCATCTCCACTGGCCGTAGGCAAAAAACAAACCTTTGGATTTGATTCCCCAGCCTGATTTAAAATATATTGATCTAAAAGCAGGTTCTCAGGCTCCATCGAAAATCCTCCTCCACCCATTGCGATAATCTGTTTCATTGAATTCACACTCTCCCTCTATTCAAAATTTTTCGATAAGTAACTTAATCCTATCAAAATCATTGAACTTAGCGTACATTTTTTTAAATCAAGAAAAAAATCCTATAGAAAGACCCTCTATACGAAATAGAGGGTCTTCGCTTACTTCTTATCCTGTTAATAAAATCACTTACCAGCACCTGACGTTTTTTTCTTTTTCATTTTCATTTCTTTTTGGAATGAAAGAATTAATCCATATGTCATGACAAATAAGATAATGCCTAATGGTAAGGCTGTGATGATGGTGGCGGCTTGCAATCCGCTGATGCCGCCAGTCCCCATCAAGATTGCCGCAATGGCAGCTAGTACGATCCCCCAGCTGAACTTCACAAAAAATGGAGGGTTCAAACTTCCATTAGACGTTTGCATCCCCAGTACAAATGTTGCGGAGTCGGCGGACGTCACAAAGAAAGTAATGATCAAGATTAGGGAAATAATCGATAGCACACCACTTAGAGGCATTTGATCATACACATAGAATAGTGCCGTCTCCAAACTTTGACCCGCTACATCTACACCTTGAACAAAGTCGTAATATAAACCTGTTCCACCGAATACACCAAACCATAGAGAACATACGATTGTAGGCACAATGATGACGGCGATTATGAACTCCCGCACAGTCCTTCCTTTTGACACCCTCGCAATGAAAGTTCCCACGAACGGTGTCCATGAGATCCACCATGCCCAATAAAAAATCGTCCAATCCTTCACCCATTGATTATTCTCCACATTAAAGGGTGAAAAGCGTAACCCCATACTAGGCAGATTTTGAACGTAGCTCCCAAAAGTGGTCAAAAACAATTCCAGGACAAATTGCGTAGGACCTGCGATGAGAAAGACAATGAATAACAAGACCGCCAATACCATATTGGCATTGCTCAAATATTTAATTCCTTTTGATAAACCAGAAGCAGCAGAAGTAATAAATAGCACCGTTGCTACTCCCATGATGATCAACTGGACTTTAAAGTCAATCGGGGTTCCCATTAGGTAATTGAGTCCACTGTTAATTTGTTGTGCACCAATCCCAAGTGAAATCGCCACACCGAAAATCGTGGCAAACACAGCGACAATATCAACAAAATACCCTATGGGACCTTTCACTCTATCTCCAATGACAGGATATAACGTGGCACTCATAAGTCCTGGCATGTCCTTCCTGAATTTATAATAGGCAAGGGCCAATGCTACGACCGCATAAATGGCCCAGGCATGGAATCCCCAATGAAGATATGTATAGCGTAATCCGATTTTAGCGGATTCAATGGTCCCACCTTCCCCATATGGTGGCGTGGAATAATGAGAAACTGGTTCCGAGACCCCATAAAAAAGCAATCCGATTCCCATTCCTGCACTAAAGAGCATAGCAAACCATGTCAATGTGGAATATTCTGGCCTGTCAGTGTCCCTCCCTAATCGAATCTTTCCATATTTACTAAATGCAAAGAAGATCGCGATGAGGAAAAAGAATGAAGCTGAAAATTGATAAAACCAGCCAAATTTGTCTAGAAGAACTCCTTGAGTATTGGTCATGATATCAATCAATGCCTGAGGAAAAATAACCCCCCAAGCCACAAAAATGATGCCGATTGTAATCGCAATCCAAAACATTGGTGTGAAATTTTTCAAATGACTTCCCCCTTAATTCGTAGATGTAGCTCTAGCATGTAGAAATAGGTATGTAAAGAAAATAAATGCACAAACTTATTATTACCCCCCATTTCCAAGAGCTAAACTAGTAAGTAACTGGAAAGTGAGGGACGGACCTTTTCAAGGTCCGTCCCTCACTCTAAATCTGCATATGTAAAATTCCCACTTTTATATTGATTTTTCATGTATCTTTATTTCATTTCGGGGCACATTATAGTAGACGGAGGTGATAAACATGACTAACAACAACAATAAAAAACCACAACAACAAAAAAATGAAGCAGAATTTGCTCAAGAGCAAAACGCTGCTGAAAGAGCTAGAAAAGCTGCTAAACAACAAAACCAAAACCAACAAAATAAATAATATCATAGTGACACAATTAAATACTTACCAAGAGACTAGTCAAGACTGACTAGTCTCTTTCTATTAGGTCCGCGCCTTAATTCTATGAATCACTTCATCTTGAGCATAGAAAAACCTCCCCGGATTGTTCCGGAAAGGTTAGTGTGATTAGCTTATTCTTGCTGGCATTAAGTGTGCACATATACAGAAGTAAGGTGTAAAATATTCGTTATATGAAGGGAGGGATTGACAGGATGCCTTCTGCCAGGTTAAGCCTGATTTTTCTTTTTAAACGGTTTGTACGCAACAAAAACCGCAAGTATTGCGGCTGCAACATTTAGTAAGGTTCCAATAACGGGAGACCCAATATATCCATTGCCATGATACAAATTTGTTAGTATCAGACCAGCAAGAAGACTTAAAATGATGTTACTTCCTATAAAAACTCCAATAAAAACAAAAAATTTCTTAGCGTTTTTCCACACAATTCAGCACTCCAGTATATTAAATATCGTTTAACTGTACATTACCAGAGTTATTTGGGAAAGACCAGCATAGGGGACTACTGATAAGAGTCGAGTATCCACTGAATGTATGCAGGCGCAAAAAAACAGAGTACGTCAGCTGACGTACTCTGTTTGGAGTTTTTTCAATTGAATTACTTTTGAACGTTAGCTGCTTGTGGTCCACGAGCACCTTCAACGATTTCAAATGTAACGTCTTGACCTTCTTCTAATGATTTGTATCCTTCACCTTGGATAGCAGAGAAGTGAACGAAAACATCGTCTTGACCTTCAACTTCGATGAAACCGAAACCTTTTTCAGCGTTAAACCATTTAACTTTACCTTGTAACATAAAACAAGTACCTCCTAGTGCAGTTGCACATAAAAATATTTATATTCCTGCTCTGATTAAGATTCAAGACGAATGTTCTTCAATCATGCATATTAACCGAACAAAAATAACTATCTTTACTATAACAGAATCTCATGCAAAACTCAAGAATTTGAATGGGTCTTTTTGTAAAATGCGAACAAGGATTTAGTCCACCTTTGAAATATTGTGTTCTTTTGCATAGAGTTTTTTGATCATACGTATTTGTCCCCTATGATTGATTTCATCTTCAAATACATGAAACCATTTAAAGAAGTTATTTCCTTTTTCACCATACCACCAGTCCGTTTCTTCATATAGCCAATCCTCATCCAGTTGTTTGAACTGATCCACCGTTTTGTTCCTGGTCATCTGCAAGTTCTCAAGGTAAAAGTCGACTCTATTTCCATTAATCAATTCGGCTGCATTACTGCCTAAGCTTAAGGCAGGTTCCAATGTCATTGCGTATTCCTCGATTTCATCATCACTTAAATTTTCGAAAGTAAGCACCTGATATATTTTTTCAACTGCATCAAAATGGGCAAGAAGCATCCCGATTGAATTTGCTTCATCGTGACATCGGTAGTCAAGCATTTCCACCGGTAAGTCCTCCACTTCTCTTATAGAAGTGAAACGTGCATAATCCATCATTGAAAGGAGTAAAGAAAAGTCTTTCTTCATTCCATTTTTTTCTTTAATTAAATACATTGAGTTGATTTCCATTGTTTCTCCCCCTCTTATTCTTCTATTACTATATATTGGATAAATAATGGGAATCTCCTTGTTTATTTTGTCGATTATTCATTTATTTAGGACTGCGCTGGGGATCCTTCAATAAATCACGTATCTCTTTAAGCAGCTCTTCCTTCTGATCGACCTTCACTTCCGCTTTGACCTCTTCTTTGCGTTCCATTTTCTTATATAGCCGTATAATAAAGAATATGACGAGGGCTATGAGGAAGAAATCCACTACGTTTTGCAGGAACACGCCATATGTAATGACTGCATCTCCTACTGTAACTTTTAAGTTCGTAAAGCTGATGCCGCCAAGTAATATACCAAGAAGGGGCATGATGATGTCATCCACCAGGGATTTGACTATTTTACCAAAAGCAGCACCTATAATGACCGCCACTGCAAGATCTATAACATTTCCTTTTACGGCAAACTTTTGAAACTCCTGCCACATTCGCATTCTCCTTTTGTTTATATATAAATGTACAGGAACTTTTCCTGTCAGGAGTTAGTTTGCCACAATTATACAAATTTATATGATGTAATAGATTTCTTTCTGCTAAACTAGTCTTTCACTATTGGCCCTCCTACCATGTAATGAAGAGATCCCACGATGTCGCGCGTAAAAGCAGGCTGGGATTCATACCTGTCATCTTTCCGCTTATGTTACGATGGAAAGAAACAATAGGAGGAAAACTTATCATGTTTACGAAGATACCAAAAGAACAGAAAGACGCAATGATTGAACGGATTCAGACGTTTTATTATGAGCAGACCGGGGATGAAATCGGGGATTTAGGTGCTGAAAATTGGTTTGATTTCTTTATGAAAGAGATTGGACCCTACCTCTATAATCAAGGAGTAATGGATTCTAAAGATGTATTGATGGATAAGATGCTTCTTTTCGAAGATGATTTGTATGCTTTAAAAAGACCGATCAATACTAGATAATCAATATATAAAAAGGAGCAGGACATTACAATCCTACTCCTTTTTTACCTTATGAAGAACGCGTTCATCAATTCGACCGTTATCATTAACTACCTCAATCGTTACGGCTTCTCTGTCTTTATCCTTTATTTCACTTATCAGCTTATCGATCTCTTCCGGTTTTTTTATGTCTACTGTTTTCTTAACCTCAAACTCTTTTGATGATTCTCCCTGTTTACGGCTCTTTAACTCCTCATCTGTATAAATCAGATCGGTTCCCAGGGCGTTTTTTATCGTGGTTCCCTGTAGGAAGAAACGGGTTTGAAATGGAGTATTCGGTTCAAGTGCTTTGTCTGTTAGTACTCCTGTTAATGTAATCGTATTGGCCTTTTCATCTATTGTCACTCCACCATTCACGACCATTTCAGCAGCATTCCGGTTACATGCACTCAATAGAACGGCCATAAGCATTCCGGCTATGATTACTACTTTTGATCCTTTCACTAAAGTGTCCTCCTTATATGTATGTACACAATTATTTTACCAAATGTTAAATGAAAAGTGCCAGAAACAATTGTTTCCGGCACTTTTCGTCCTAATTTTTCAGGAAAGAGAAATGGAATATAATAATAGGGGACTTTATGTAAAATGTATAATTGAAATAGAAGTCTCAGGGGACGTATTGAGGTTAGATATATATTCTCCAAGAAACTTGAAGGCCGGTAGTGAAAGGACATAGCTATCCATTTTTTAATAATAAAACGAAAAATCACTTGGTGGCTGGATCAAAGTCGCCAAGTCCACTCTTATTTATACTACACAGAGTGTACTGATTATTCATATAGCTTTGTTGTATCTTCATTATTTCTGTTTGATCTTACCACCAATCGAATACATCCAATAATACAACCGGACAATTGTTAAGATATTGATAGATCAATCATTACTAATAGAGGAGCAAAGGAATCTTAGATGAACGGGATAGAATTCAGTTATATATATCGGCTTGATGACTTCACGAGCATAAGGGAATTTGAATTTTCAATAAATAGCATAAAAAGAATTCCTATTCATTACTTTTTGAGATGCTTATTACAGACAGCTTTAAGGATAAACAATTTTTCCTGTACACTTAACATTCTCCAGCACTTAGCACGAATAATCATAGTTATTTCCCCTCTCCTTCTTTTCATCATCTTTTGCTTACTTGTCTTTACCTCCATTTAAACCATTACAAACACTTCAATTTGCTACATATAAACAAAAAAAAATACTTTCTCCGACATGTTGCCCTATCGAAAAAAGTATTAATTGAAAACGAATGTCAATCCGTATGGGTAATTGTAGAATTTCTTTTTAGAAAAATGCTGTTCTCGTAAACTTTGTTGCTTTTGAAAAAGCGAGTAGTGGTTGATTTTTTTTCTACTTCTACTTTTAGATAGTTTTAGATTACAGCTTATTGATCAGACTATTCACGAAAGAAGTTTCACAAAATGATGAAGAACTCTGGCTGTCAGCCCCCATATGACCTTGTCTTCATAGTAGTAAAAATGTTCTTTCATATTTCTTGCTTGCCAGTTGTAATTTTCTCCACCCGGGATTCGTTTGAAAGGAAAGCTCTCTTCCGGCTCCATCTTGAACTTGATATTATACAAGTCCGGTTCCTTTTCCTGAAGATAGGTTAATGGTGTAGTAAAGATTTCTTCCACCTCAGCTTGATTCGGTTTTAATTCTTTCAAGGATACATTTATCTTACCTACAAATGGATAAATGATCGTCCCAAAAGGAGACACGATATAATCGAGTGGATACACATCCGTAATGGTATCCGTATGAATCCCCAGTTCTTCTGATGTCTCACGAATAGCTGCCGATTTCTCATCTGAATCACTTCGATCGATCCGCCCCCCGGGAAAACAAATTTCCCCTGGTTGTCTTCTCATATTTAAGGAACGAACTTCAAATAAAACATGCGTTTGGCCGTTAACCTCAATCAAAGGAAGTAGAATAGCATATTCAGAAAATGTTTCACTTCCAAGTACTTTCGGTGTTCTTTCTTTGAATAGCTGCAGTATCTCATTCACATCCATACTATCCCCCCTTGTTTAGATAATCTATTCTATGATTTTCTTTATTATAGTATGAACAAGTAGCAAGACCAAACTATACGTTTCCCCACTTGGCTATCTATCCATAACACTAACTCTTAGAAGCTGTTTTTCCAATTGGAGATCATCTGTCCCGATCTTAATTCATTGCCTCAAATCCAAAAAAATAAACATCCTGCTGAACTTATCGGCAGGATGCTTTGTTTCTTATTGTTTCTCCGAATTATTTCCTTTCCATCCCTGAATTCCATCGTCTTCGATGATCCCCAACGTTACGTCCGCAATATCCGGATCACTCATCAATTTTTCTTGAACAGAGAATTTAATATCATCTGCTTCCGAAAGGGGTAATCCTCTTTTCAGTTCAAGATACGATTCAACATGATAGTATCGACCTTCCTGAGTGATCCTTAGTTTGTAGATATCGATTACTGCTTCGTGCTCAAAGATCGCACTTGCGATTCGGTCCTCGACTTCCTTTGGAGCAGCCACTCCTATCAGACCGACCATGTTGTCATAACCGACTCTGAAGGCGACTCCAACCATGAGGAAACCAATCACAATGGTGACGATCCCATCCAGTAGCTGATAGGCAGAGAAATAGGACACCAATACGGCAATCAGAGCTAAGATAGCCCCTGAAACAGCGACCAAATCCTCATAAAAAACGAGCCTTGTCGGTGGTGAAGCACGCTTTACGTTTTTAAACGCTCCTGAGAAAATTCCCAACCCCGTGCTTTCAGCTCTTGCTTCCTGTCCGATTTCCCTCATTACTTTATAGAGAATGGCACCATCGATAAGGATATTCAATAGTAATACCGACACATTCAGCCAAATGCCCTTTACCAGAGCGGGATGTTTTAGTAAATGAATCCCTTCTCTTATGGTTTCATAGGCCATGATGGAAACAACGATAACCGCAACCATGCAGAAAAGATTGATGACTCTTCCAAATCCTGTCGGGAATTTCTCCGTTGGTTGTTTTTCTGAAAGAACACTTCCTATAAATACAAAGCCTTGGTTCACTGCATCAGCTAAGGAATGCATCGCCGAGGCAAACATTGCTCCACTTCCACTGATGAAGTAGGCTATCCCCTTTGCAATCGCCAGAATTCCGTTCCCCACCATAGCGAAAAACGATGACTTGTTTCCTTTCTTCACTAATGAAAAAAATGATTGATCCCCCAACATTTCACACCACCTATACTTAATACTTAACAAGTAGTATCTCACTAGAAAGAACTTTCATAAGCCAATTGACGAACCTTTTCAGCTTTTCTATACTGTAACAATGAATGTATAGATGATTACATGTAAAACGAATCTATTTAGGTCAGGAGAACAAAACATGGATTTTACTATTCAAAACCTTTCCTTTTACTTAATACAGGTAGAGGGCAAAGGGGAAGAAGCCGATAAACGACATAAGCATTTTCAAACATTAACCGGAGCCGAATATGAGGAGAGCCCGTTAAAAAATTTTTTAGATGGGGAACTAACCAAGATTGTAAAACGGAAGGTAGATCGACATTCAAAGTCTGAATCTGCTCCAACCAAAATTGGACGCTTTGTAGTGGAACCGGGTCATGAACTGACTTCCAATCCAAATTATAATTTATTTCACCGCACCCGGTTTGCAGAAAACAAAGAGGACTTTCGAGAAGCCTGTGATCAAATCGTTCAAATGTACATAGAAGCAAGTGCTATCCGCGGTGGTGCTTTCCTCGTTGCCACAGCCAAGCTGACGAAATTCTTCGACGATCCTTTTGTGTTCATCATGAAATGTGATTTTGAACCAAAGGTTGCCACCATAACCGATGAAGCGACTCTGATTCACAATGTCGAAATGGCGATTACGACGAAAAACATGAAATCCATCCAATACCCCTATATGCCTGAGGAAGGCATGATGGACTCTGCCGAAATCAAAATCCATCAAGCATCACACGCCAGATACTTTGAAGATTTCTTAAAATGGGTGGAATATGAAAAGTCAATGCCGGAAATCGTGAAATCCCAAGTGTACGGGATGGTGAAGGAACATATTTCCGAAACGTATGCTGAAGAAAGCGACGAACGGGTTGAATTTGAAGAAGCGGTGGAAGAATGGGCAATCAGTCCAAAGCGTGAGCTTCAGGAAAGGTTCACAACTGAACAAGTGGTAGAAGCCACCTCCCAAATCGTCGAGCAGTCACCAGAAGTCGAACTGAAGGTGAAACTTGATCATGTCTCTGTTAAAGCTCTTCTTTCCGACTTTGGTGATAGCATTCATCTGGCGAAAGTGAACGGTCGATATGTACTGATGATCGAAAGCGAGTCCGTCATGTTTGAAAAAGGCTTCTCACCTCTTGAATTTTTAAAGCCGGATGAGTTGCATGAAGTGATTCAGCGAATACAAGAAAAAGAATAAGAAGGGGCCATATTTTAAAATACATGGCTCTTTTTTAAAAACCCTCTTGTCTAAATGAAGGAATTTTCATAAAATTTAGTAAGTGAATTCTTTACATTATGAATAATTGGGGATGAAACATGCTTACTTCAAAACAGCTTCAAGACATTAAAAGCCTGCAGATCGTCTGCGAAAAGCACGAAGAGATAAAATTAAAACTGAACTGGGATATGCTTAAAAACCGAACAAACAGCCTGGATGATTTTCTTCTTTACAAAGAGGAGCAACTGATTGGGTTTTTAGGGTTGTACGGCTTTGGAGAAACATATGAATTATGTGGGATGATTCACCCGGATTACCGTAAACAACAACTATTTAGAGAACTATTCCAGGAAGCCATCCAATCACTAAGGTCACGGTCTGTTCAAAAACTCTTACTGAATTCTCCCGGTTCTTCGGCATCTGGGAAGGAATTTATTGAAAAAATAAAAGCCTCTTATGATTTTACAGAATATGAAATGAAGTGGAATAATAAAACCTTGTCCTTAAACAACACTGATCTTCAATTACGGAATGCTTCTGAAAAGGATTTAGAAACAATCATTGACCTTGATGAAAAATGCTTTCATGTTGTAAGGTCTGATGCTGAATCCTATACCAAGAGATTGCTTGAAGAATCAGGGGAAGGCAATTTAATGATTGTCTATAATGGAGCAACCGTAGGGAAGATTAGAATCCAACGAGTGGACAATCGAAGCTTTATTTATGGATTTGCTATCCATCCCTCCCATCAGGGAAAAGGCATCGGTAGAAATGCCCTGTCTCAAGTCGTGATGCAGGAATCCCAGTGGACCAGCGATATTTACCTGGATGTAGCTGCTACAAACAGGAATGCACTTAAGCTTTATGAATCAAGTGGTTTTCAAACCTTCTATAATCAGGATTACTACCAGTTTTCTTTATAAGATATAAGCCATATTAACGAGTAAAGCACAGAGGTTCAGACCCCTGTGCTTTTTTAGCGGTAAAATTTATGTTCTATTTTCCACGTATCTTCAATGGTCAAAACACCATGGGAGAAGTAAGGAAGTTTTCGTTTATCCGTGGGAGAACCAGGATTAAACAACAGTCTCCCTTTCATATAGCGGGAGTATGGGATATGTGAATGACCAAAGACGATCAAGTCTACCTCATCAGATTCGAACGCTTCAAGAGCTCTTTTCTCCGTAGTTTTCCCCTTCCCGTCTCCGTGCACCACGCCGATTTTCAGTCCTTGTTTCTGGATGATTCTTTTTTGGGGAAGAAGAGCCTGAAGATCTGCATTGTCGACATTTCCGACAACGGCAATCAGTTCTCCGTACTCCATAAACTCTTTATAAACATCGAATGTTTGAAAGTCTCCGGCATGGATGATTAAATCATTTTTCCTGAGATCTTCCTTCAGAATTTCCGGAAGCCCTCTCCTTTTTTTAGGCATGTGGGTATCGGACACAACTATAATCTTCATCTCATACTCCTTTTGGCTTCACTGTGCTTTTTCTTTCAATTGTTTCCGTTCTATCTCAATTTGATCAAGGTCAATTCGGTTAAACAATGGTGTTGTCGCTTCAATGGCGATTTCTATCGGCAAACCTACCGGCGCCCATACGGATTGCCCGCTCAACCCCAGTTGACCAGTTAATTTTGAAGAAGTGAAGGGGAGGAACGGTTGAATGAGATTCCTTAAATTACATAATAGGTACAGGAATTCCTCTAATATCTTTCTTCCTTTTTCCCTATCCTCTTTTAATACATTCCACGGTTTCAATTCATCAAAACGCTTATTCGACCATCGAATGAATTCGAATGCTATTTCAATTCCCTGTCGAGTGTTACCGTCCTCAATCGATTGGCCAACAGAATAAAATGTTTCTTCTATTTTATCCTTAACAACATTAGGTACACTAGAAAGCGAAACGTTATGACCAAATTCTTTCCCATAAAATTTTAACGTGCGTTGAACCAGATTCCCCAGAGCTCCCAGCAGTTCACTGTTATGACTATAAATGAATTCTCTCCAGGAGAAATCTGCATCTCTCTTTTCCGGTGCATTAATGGTGAGAAAATACCGAATGGAATCTGGATGATACTCGTTTAGGAGATCCTTCACCCAAACAGCCCAATTCCCACTCGTTGAAATTTTCTTTTTCTCAAGCGTCAAGTATTCATTTGAAACAATATAGTCAGGTAGATTCCTTTCGCCAATTCCTATAAGAATGGCCGGCCAGATAATACTATGAAAAGGGATATTATCTTTTCCATGAACATAATAGGACGTGGTTTCCTCCTGCCAAAAGTCCCTCCACTCACGCTGATGCTCCCTCGCCCACTTTTTTGAAGCACTCAAGTAGCCACTCACTGCTTCTATCCAAACATATATTTTCTTATCTTGAAAACCTTGAATCGGGACTTGCACACCATTCTCTAAATCCCTTGTCACCGGCCGGTCATGCAAGCCTTCCTTTAAATAGCGTTCTGTGAGCTGAAGGGCATTATCTCTCCACCCTGTGCCGTTATCCATCAGTAATTGTTGAAGAGGCTCCTGCAATTTAGAAAGGGAGAAATATAAATGCTTTGTCGTTTTCAGCACCGGTTCATGACCACAGAGCTTGCAGGTTTTATCCATTAAATCAGTAGGGTCTAAAACCGTCGAGCATTGATCACACTGATCACCTCTTGCCCTCGAACCACAAACGGGACAGACTCCTTCCACAAACCGATCAGGCAGAAATTGATGATCATGCTCACAATACGTTTGCTCCACTTCTTTTTCATAAAGCCAGCCCCGTTGATAAAGGGTGGTAAAGATGCTTCGAACTTCTTCATGATGATGTGAGTGATCAGTTCTTGTATACTCATCATAGCTAAAACCTAAGGCGTGGAAACACTCCAGGAATTCGTTGTGATATCGATTCGCGACCTCTTCAATACTTGTTCCTTCCTGTCTGGCCCTAATACCAATGGGGGTCCCATTACAGTCACTTCCTGACACGTAGAGAACATCCTCTCCTTTTAGTCGGTAATACCGTGCAATTATGTCCCCTGGCAATAGGGCTGCGATGTGACCTAAATGTAACGACCCATTCGCGTATGGCCAAGCGCCACCAATAAATATAGTCATGACCTTTTCCTCCTCCTGAACAATATAAAAAACCCCTCGTCCTTAGATATCGATCGACATCTAAGGACGAGGGGCTGAACTCGTGGTACCACCTTAGTTTATAGCTTGCTCACACAAGTCTATCTCAGCAAGTACGGAGCATAAAAAAGCTCTTATACCGTGACATGGATAACGGATGCCCACTCCCGTCCTACCCTACACCAAAACGGTTCGAGTAGAATGCTCCGAGACCATTTTCCATAACGAGTTACCCTGCTTCTTTTCAGCTACCGAAGCTCTCTGATAAAGGACTCATCTATGGACTCTTCTCATCAACGCAAGTTAGATTTGTTTATATTATGCCACTTTTTTAAAAAATTGCAACATTTCTTTAAAGGTTTTATTTGTGTGTATTAGTGGAAAGGTGAATAGACGATACTATTTTATTAGGCCAGATTTCATCAAAAGAGGTGATGCCCTGTTGTTTTCATTACAAAAGCAATTCAAGCGTCCTAATGGATTACTCGGCTGGTTTGCCGGAAAAGTAATGGAATTCGATAATAGAAAAATAAATAATTGGTCCATTAAGCAATTGTCGATTAAAGATGGCGATCATATTTTGGAAGTAGGCTATGGGCCCGGATATTGTATTCATCGCATTTCAAGTCATTTCCCTAAATCGCTTGTGGATGGGGTTGATATTTCTGACACAATGAAGAATGCTGCACAGAATAAGAATGAAAAAGCCATTGAGAATGGAAGAGTTCGGTTATTTCTTCATGATATCAGTCAATTTGAATTGAACAATGTTGAGTACGATCGGATTTTTTCCGTCAATAACTATCCACTATGGAAGGACCAGGAAAAATCCCTTTCACATTTATATAATATGCTTAAAAAGGGCGGCACCCTTCTCATCACCGTTCAACCACGCGGGGATGAAGAAAGGGATAGCCGGGCGAAACACTATGGTGAAAGTATTTCTGAAGCTTTGCATGAAGCTGGCTTTAAAGATATCACTCTTTCTTATAAAAATGTTAAACCCGCTTTAACGGTATGTGTGAAGGGTGTGAAGTAGATTTGCATAAACAAGAACCTCCTGAAGAAAATCAATTCCTATAGGAGGTTTTTTCCTATACCGTTTACATATATTCAATCCTCTTTAACCCGTGCAAATCATTAATAAATTCCCGTTGATATCCCTAAAGTTAAAATATGAAAAGTCTGGAAACGTGATGATCCCTGATTCAAATGTGACTTTCTTTTCGTGAAAGTCTTCTCTTACTTTTTCAATTTGAGTCGTATGGAAATTGCAGATGGGAACATTAGAAACAGGTGGAGTGAATCCTTTTTCCTCTTCTAAAGTTAGGGATGTTTCCCCCATCTGAAAAGTATATACGGGAAGCTCCCCAATCTCCTTATACTGCACGGGATCGATTTCAAAACCTAGCACTTTTCCGTACCAATCCACAGACTCCTTTAGATTAAACACGGGAATAAACACTGTATTCAGCTTTCTTTGAATCATATGAACTCCTCCTTATGTAGCCGGCTTTTCCACCAGGTCAAAGTCAATTTGATTTCCGTGAACTTCAAGCCGGGCTCGGATTCCGTTTGGAAGGATAAACATAGGATCAGTATGACCGAAATCCAGGTCCGTAACGACTGGGATTTCATACCCCTCTGTTACACGGGATAAAATGCCGGCCAGTTGATTTTCTTTGAAGCTAACGTGATCATGAAAGCGTCCAATGACAAGACCTTTAATTTTAGAATATACCCCCATGTGTCTGAGTTGAGTTAAATATCGATCAATTGACGACGGGGTTTCCTCTGGATCATCTTCAATACATAAGATGGCACCATCGAGATCCGGAAAGTATTCTGTTCCTGCGAGAAGGAGCATGGTTCCCATATTGGCTGCAATGATTTTCCCTTCTGCTCTTCCTTCTTTGACTACACGAGGTCCCTTATTTTCAACTTGTTCTCTTAAACGATTGTCTTCTTCGTCCCACCATAAATGTTCCATTACATAGGATGGAGAGGCAGAGTAATCTACTCTTTCTCCTTGAACGAGTGATTGGAAAAAGTGTTCCTTTGTGTATGTTAGTACTCCTCCATATTCCCCAAACTGAGGCAGAACGGCAGGTCCAAGATATGTTGTGAGGCCGGTAATTTGATAAATTGCCATGTGGAGAGCGGTTATGTCACTGAAGCCGAGAAAAACTTTTGGATTATTTTGGATTAATGAGAAATCAAGATGATCCAGAAGTTGATGAGAACAGGTTCCTCCTATTGTGGTGATGATGGCTTTTACATTCTTATCCCCGAAGAGATTATGCAGGTCCTCCACTCTTTCCTCAACGGTACCAGCCATATACTCTTGTATTTTCAACGTGTTTGGCGCTACTTTCACGTTAAAGCCCAACCTCTTAAGCTCTTCAATCCCCCTTTTCAATCTTTTAGGGCAATGAGCAGCGACTGGAGAAGATGGGGAACAAATCCCAATCGTATCTCCTATTTTTAATCGATTTGGAATCGTCATCCGTCTGACCTCTCTATCAATTATGTCTTATATTGTCAGATTAATTGAAATAGTAGTACAATACAACCTTAATCTTCGTATTTCTGATCTGAAAATAAAACAGCCAGCCCACTTAGGACTGACTGTACCCATTTTACTCTTCCGTGTTGCTTTCTTCAGTGTTGCTTTCTTCTTCCATGTTTTCTTCCGTTTCAGTTCCTGTGTCTTCCTCTGTGTCACTGCTGCATCCGGCTGCAAATGTTACTACTGATAGAGCTGTCATTAACATTAATAACCACTTTTTCATACTTTTCATTTTAATAGCCTCCTGTTATGATGCTTTGTTCAACTACATCTCTATCATACTGATTTCACGAGGAAAAAGAAGGCTATTTACCTTTATTTAACACACATTTAGAATCTGTTAATCTAGGCGTTCATTTATTTACGAATAATTCAGTAATCTTTACAAATGTAATGCTTTAGCCTTTGAAGCACTGATTAATTCTTTTATTTCCTCAAACGATTCATGCTGGATCAAATCGATTATTTTGCTTCCAACGACTACTCCATCACAGTACTTACTCATGGTACGCACATGTTCAGGAGTGGATATTCCAAACCCCGCAAGTACTGGGACCGGACTGTTTTCTTTCAATTTATTTAGGTGATCTGAAATATCGTTGCCAAACCCTTCTCTCGTTCCTGTAATACCATTAATCGTAACAGCATAAAGGAAACCTTCAGTAACGGAAGCTAATTTCTGAATTCTCTCTAACGGACTCGTAAGCGTTGCTAATTGAATAAGGGCGATACCATTTTCTTGAGATGGTCCCCTAACCAATTCATGATGTTCAAGTGGCAGATCAGGAATGATCACACCGTCCACCCCTGCATCCTTACAATCCCGAAAGAAACGCTCCACTCCATATTTGTAGATGGGGTTAATATATGTCATAAAGACTAACGGAATGCCAATTTCCTTTCTGCTTTCCTTTAACACTTCAAAAACCTTTTGTAGTGTCGTCCCATTTTCCAGGGCCCGCTTCCCCGCCTCTTGGATGGTCGGTCCGTCGGCAACGGGATCCGAGAACGGGATCCCGACTTCAATGGCCGTCGCTCCTCTTTCTTCGAGCATTTTCAAAGTCGATATCAAGGACTCTATCCCCCCATCCCCTGCCATCACGTAAGGAATGAACAGTTTATTTCCTTTATCCAGTTCAGCTTTAAACGTGTTTTCAAGAAATGTTTTACCCATGTTGACTACCTCCCAGCAACTCTTTCACTTGTTCCACATCTTTATCTCCTCTACCTGACAAACAGATGACAACCGATTCTTCTGTTGACATATTTTCAGCTAACTTCACCGCATAGGCGACTGCATGTGAGCTTTCCAGTGCTGGTATAATCCCCTCTGTCTGGGATAATTGCTTAAATGCCGCTAATGCTTCCACGTCTGAGATCGACGAATATTCCACTCTATCAATATCTTTCAAGTAGCTATGTTCCGGACCGACACCAGGGTAATCAAGGCCTGCTGAAACCGAGTGGGCTTCTTGAATCTGCCCTTCATCATTTTGCAGCAGATACATCATACTGCCATGAAGAATCCCGACGGACCCCTTTGTTAATGTGGCTGCATGTTTGTCGGTTTCAATCCCGCTTCCAGCCGCTTCCACACCGTATAAGTCAACTTCTCTATCATCAATGAACGGGTGAAACATTCCGATGGCATTGCTGCCGCCTCCAACACAAGCGACGATGGCCTTTGGCAGGCATTTTTCTTTTTCGAAGAATTGTCGCTTTGTTTCTTTCCCGATCACACTTTGAAAATCCCGTACCATTTTAGGAAATGGGTGTGGTCCCAAAACGGAGCCAATAATGTAGTGTGTGTCCTCTACATTCGCTACCCAGTAGCGCAGAGCTTCATTGACTGCATCTTTTAATGTGGCACTTCCCTGGGTGACACTCACCACTTTCGCTCCCATTAACTCCATTCTGAATACGTTGAGCTTCTGTCTGCGAATGTCTTGCTCCCCCATAAAAATGACGCAATCCAGGTTTAATAGAGCGCATACGGTTGCCGTCGCCACACCGTGCTGCCCTGCCCCTGTTTCCGCCACGATTTTTCTTTTGCCCATCCGTTCTGCAAGCAGGGCCTGACCGATTGTATTATTGATTTTGTGAGCACCCGTATGATTGAGATCCTCACGTTTTAAATAGATTTTCGCTCCCCCTACCTGTTTGCTTAGATTTTCAGCAAAGTAGAGTGGGTTTTCTCTTCCTACATAATCCTTTAAGTAGTTTTGAAGTTTCACTTGGAATTCTTCATCCTTAGAGGCTTCATCATAAGCCTCTTCCAATTCTTGAACAGCCTTCATCAATGATT
The DNA here is from genome assembly GCF_038049935.1 of Rossellomorea sp. y25. Lineage (NCBI taxonomy): Bacteria > Bacillati > Bacillota > Bacilli > Caryophanales > Bacillaceae > Rossellomorea > Rossellomorea sp. y25. The sequence goes on from NZ_CP145886.1 coordinate 2,629,916, forward strand.
CCGGAACGAACCTTCCCCCGAATTGCCCGAATAACCCTTTTTGATCTGGTTGTGCGTATATCATCTCAATTCCTCCATTCATTGATTTAATCAATCGTTATACCGACTTCGCCTCTTGAATAAATGATTCTATCTTTCTTCTATCCTTCTTCCCATCCGTCTCCACACCACTTGAAACATCCACCATATAGGGACGGACCTTTGTGATCGCCTCCCGAACATTATCCAGATTCAATCCACCGGCAAGGAGCAAGTGTTGAGGGATGTTTAGTTCATGGACATAATCCCAATTAAACGTCGTCCCATTCCCTCCACGATGAGGCCCCTTTCCGCTATCCACCAAAATCATCTCTCCGCCAAAGAATTCGATCCCATCTAAGTCTTCTTTTTCCTTTATCGAAATCGCCTTGATAAAAGGAATATTGAGACTATTACAAAACTGGACTGATTCATCTCCATGAAGCTGTACGTAATCTAGATTTACTGTTCTGGATATTTCCTCCATCTTCTCTTTAGCCTCATTTACAAACACGCCAATTTTTAATACATTCGAAGGCAGTGAAGCACTTATTAGTGCTGCTGATTCCGCGTCAATTTTTCTTTTACTATCTGCGAACACGAATCCTATCGCATCAGCTCCAGCTTCAAGTGCCCACAGAGCCTCTTCTTGTCTTCTAATTCCACACACCTTTACTTTGGTCATTTCACCACACCTTTTCTTACTTGTAAGGAGGCAAGCTTAGTTGCAGGGTCATCACTTCTCATTAACGACTCTCCGACGAGGACTCCATCCGCACCTGCGATTACGACTTGATGACAGTCTGCTTCATTTCTTATTCCACTTTCACTTATGAACACGATATCTGTTCCATTTACCATGGAGCCGAGAGTTTCTGTGATAAGCAGATTTACTTCAAAGGTTTTCAGGTTGCGATTATTCACACCAATTATGGTTGCCCCTAATTCGATTGCAACATTCATTTCTTCTTCATTATGAACTTCCACCAGAACTTCCAGTTCAAGCTTCGTTGCATAAGAATATAATTCCTGTAATCTATTATTATCCAGGGCAGCCACTATTAGAAGAATGACATTTGCCCCGGCGTCTTTTGCACGATCTATCTGTATTTCATCGATAATAAAGTCTTTACAAAGAATGGGGAGGGAGACTGCTTTACGAACATTCGCGAGATCCTCCATACTTCCTTTAAAGAAAGGAGCATCGGTTAATACCGATATGGCACATGCTCCCGCTTCTTCATACTTCTTTGCTTGAATCACAGGATTCACTTCTGTTCGGATATCTCCTTTTGATGGAGATGCCCGCTTAATTTCAGCAATCACTTGTAATCTGGATGCTGTTTTTAATGCTTCATATAAGGAATGATCGGGAGCACCCTTATAATAATAGGGTTCATAACCTGCATTCTTTAACTCTTTAACTTCCTCTTTCTTTTTTTCAAGAATGGTTTGTAGAATGGTAGACAATTAAATCACCTGCTTTCGACGTTGTTGACTATAACGAACCAATGAGTGGAGCTTTTCTTTTGCACGACCGCTTTCTATACTTTCTCTGGCAAGCTTTACACCTTCTGCAAATGTTGCCGCTTTGCCATGAGCGAACAGGCCGATTCCTGTATTGAATAAGACCGTATCAGTGTAAGCCCCTTTCTTCCCATTTAACACATCTTCTAAAATAATGGCATTGTCTCCAGCGTCCCCTCCACGTATCTCTTCCAGGGAATAACAAGGAAGGCCGACATCTTCTCCTGTTAATGTAAGTGGAGTAATTTCCCCTTGATCCAGCAGTACGAGATGATTTTCTCCTGCTAATGAGGCTTCATCCATGTAATCAGCCCCATTAAGGACAATCGCCCGTTTTCTGCCTAATTCATGTAAAACATGCGCCATTGTTTCTAATTTATCTCTTCTATATACCCCTAGGAGCTGTGTTTCCAGATGAACCGGATTGGTTAACGGTCCAATGAGATTAAAGATGGTAGGAATCTTTAATTCTTTCCGTACCTTCATTACCTTTTTTAAACCTGAGTGAATATGGGGTGCAAATAGAAAAGCAATATTGGTTTCATTCAGTAAACTTTCAACCTCATGTGGTTGAAAATCGAGTGCTACTCCTAAATGTTCTAACACATCTGCACTACCGGTTTTACTGGAAATACTTCTGTTACCATGTTTCGCAACCTTCACCCCGGCACCGGCAAGAACAAATGCACTCGTTGTACTGATATTAAAGCTCTGTGATCCGTCTCCACCTGTTCCGCAGTTATCTAATATTCCAGTTAATGTGCTTTTAATCGGCATCGCTTTCTCCCTTAAAACTTCAACAAGAGCGGTAATTTCATCTACTGTTTCCCCCTTCGTTTTTAATAAGGTCAGGAAACAGGCGATTTGACTATCCGTTGTTTCTTCAATGAACAATTCTTCTACTGCTCTTCTCATATCTTCTTTCTCTAATGAATGACCGCTAGATAGCTTCTGTAGATAAGGTTTCACGGTTATTCTCCTTTCTCATATGAACTAAAAAGTTTTGAATGATTTTCTTTCCTGTTTTCGTACCAATGGATTCCGGATGAAATTGAACCCCGTACATTGGATACTTCATATGCTTTATCGCCATGATTTCTCTATCATCCATGGACAATGCGACAGCCTCTAATTGTGTCGGCAGGGTCCCATTCTTAATCACCAGGGAATGATATCTCATCACTTCTAATGGTTGCGGCAGATACTCGAATACTCCGCTGCCGTCGTGTTTAATAAGGGATGTTTTTCCGTGCATGACTTTCTCAGCGACTTCGATGGTTGCCCCGAATGCGGCCCCGATAGCCTGATGCCCTAAACAAACCCCGAAAATCGGCACACTAGCGTGAAGATTCTGTATAATCGAGATGCAAATGCCTGCATTTTCTGGTTTCCCTGGACCTGGTGATAGAATGATTCCCGCAGGATTCAATTCCTTGATTTCTTCTAATGAAATAGCATCATTCCGTTTCACGATTACTTCTTCACCGAGCTCTTCTATATATTGATACAGGTTATACGTAAAGGAATCATAGTTATCAATAAGAAGGATCATCCTGTCACCTCCAATAATGATTTTGCTTTATTCATGGTTTCTTCATATTCACTGGCTGGGTCTGAATCATAAACAATCCCGGCACCGGCTTGAACGTATGCCGTTTTATCCTTAAGAACCATCGTCCGGATGGCGAGGGCAAAATCCAAATTCCCGTTCACCCCGATATACCCGACGGCACCTGAGTACACGCCGCGCTTTGTGGTTTCAAGTTCATTGATGATTTGCATCGCCCTGATTTTCGGCGCTCCGCTGACGGTACCTGCCGGCAAGCAATTTGTTAATGCTTCCAGTGGTTTCACTTCTTCTTTTAATTCACCCTTTACTTCCGAAACGATGTGCATGACATATTTATATCTCTCAATCGTTAAATACTTTGAAAGGTAAATCGAGCCGATCTCACAAACTCTCCCTAAATCATTTCTTCCTAAGTCAACCAGCATTCGATGTTCAGCGATTTCTTTTTCATCTGTAAGTAATTCCTTCTCGAGCTCCCTGTCCAGGTCAAGTGTTTCTCCCCTTCTTCGCGTTCCTGCAATTGGATTCGTGGTGATTTCCCTCCCTTGAACTTTCAGCAAGCTTTCTGGTGATGCACCCATTACGACATAATCCTCGAAATCAATGAAGAACATGTAAGGGGACGGGTTAGATTTCCTCAAGCTTCTATAGAATGAAAATGGATCACCAGAAAAGGACGCCTTAAGTCTTTGAGAGAGGACGACTTGAAATATCTCACCTTCTCCTATGGATTGCTTTGCCTCCTCCACTTTTACCATGAATTCATCTTTTGAGGTTTGGGCATGGAAAGAAAGGCGATCCAGATTCTTTTTATGAGTTTTCAAATACACATTGCTCAGCTCAGCCTCGACTTCCTTCACCTTTTTATCCAGATCTCCTGTCTGATCCTCTGTCCACTCATTCATGACGACAATAAATACTTTGTGTTCCAGATGATCAAACACAATGACTTTTTCATAAAACATGAGATGTATATCCGGCATTTCCAATTCATCTTGAGGAGTTACACCGATGTCTTCGTAGAGTCGAATAACGTCATATCCCAGATATCCAATCCCCCCACCTGTAAAAGGAAAAGGCGCACTTTTTAGTTTGTGGGAAGGAATAAGGTTTTGTATGATTTGAATGGGATCCCCCACTCTTTCATCAACTTCAATTGTAGATGATTTTTTTAACTGTACGGTATTTCCGTATGCTTTACACTCTAGAAATGGATCACTCCCAACAAATGAATACCGACCGGATTGTTCATGCTTCAATGAGCTCTCCAATAAAAATTTCTTCTTACCTTTTAACGATTGAAAAAGTGAGATGGGTGTAAAGATGTCTCCGTTTAATTCTTTCACCACATAATCCAATGCTTGCTGTTTCATCATTTCATGCCTCCAATTCAATGTTCCGCTTAAAATAAAAAAGTCCCCTATGAACAGAAAGATCTGTTCATAGAGGACGATGCTGACCGCGGTGCCACCTCTAGTTGGGATACTTTGATGTATCCCCTCTTGCTTCAAGTACAGGGAATGAATAACCCGATACTCTATCCATTTAACGGTGGAATTCCGTACGATCCTACTTCCATTCAGATCATCACTCATAAGTCCATTCCAGACAAGCTATCATGCCAAGGTCTCACCATCCTCAGCTCTCTGTCATGCATCACTTGAATGTACTCCTCTTACTCAACGATTTATCATTATTCAGTTATAAAAAAAGGGCATCTCGATCCATTTACATCATGTAAAGGACGAGATACCCGTGGTGCCACCTTTGTTGACTGCCTGAACAGTCCACTTTATCGTATCGAAGCGGTTTGCTTTAATACGCGTCTTTTATAACGATAAGACATTCGCCAAAGCCTACTCCCTGAAGTTTCGGTTTGGAGGCTCAGAAGTCCATTCCCAAAGATCGTTCACACTGGTTCTCACCAACCACCAGCTCTCTTAAGTGTCGATCAGAGGTACTCCTCTTCGTCAAAGCCATTCGCTCATTTAATTAATTGTTTATTATACTAATAGCATTCCTTCACAATGTCAACTATTTATATGAAATAATATTCCGATATGCATCAAAAGGTTCACACAACGGAAATCATCATCGAATCGCACACGGGCTTATAGCCGATTTCCATATAAATCTTGTTGGAGGTGGGATTATCCAGGTCCGTATAGAGCGAACAAAAGGAGTGGTCCTTCAACAATAGACGGCTCAGTTCTGCTACAACAGAAGACGCGTATCCTTTTTTCCTGTATTCTGAAGGGGTGTATACAAAATTAACGGTAATGCCGTTTTCCGTTCTCCTTGCCCCCCGTGCCATGGAAACAGGCCTTCCGTCCACTTCCCAAAAGTACACATATGGTTCATTTTCAATCATATCTTTCGCCCTTTCAAGAGCCTCTTCACCCGACATGGGTAGCACTTCTGTATCCTCGATAAATCCAAGGAGCCATCGGGCTAAAAGTTCCTCCTGGCCCTTCCGTACGGGAACCATTTTCCCATCACTTAAAGGAATATCATTCACCTTATTCAATTGGTAAACACGTTGCCTCATACGGACATTGAAACTCTCTCCCATAACGTGACACCATGCATGAGTCAATTGAAGTGCGGTTTCTTTCTCAGCAACAAAACCGGGAATGGTGATATTGGTATTCTCGCAGAACGCTATGAGCTGTTCGGCTATTCCCTGAATTCCTACTTTCTCCACCTTAAGTGTACTGACAAGGTAATGAGGAGGGGTCATGATGAAGGATCCAACCACCGCCCCGACCTCACTTTCCACTAAAAGAAGAAGCGGATCTTTATATTTGTCACTCGTTTTCATCGTGTTCAACAAACCCAAAGGCAGGTTATTCGCTGCTTCATCTTCCATTAAAAGGGAATAGACCTTATCTTGGAAAACTTTCGGGTCTTTATACTGGATCACCTTATACATATTATCACCCCATTCCCAGAATTCGACATAAGTAGTCGAGGTTCCTCCTTACTTCTGAAGTTTTCTGCCTGTAATGGAGTGATATACATGGTAAGCACTTACAGATACACCGATGGTCCCTGCACCTGGAAAGACTGAGTCACCGCATACCCATACATTTTTCAAGGGAGCCCTGTGGGAAAGACTATTGAAGAGAGCATGACCATTAGATTGAGGAAATCCACCGACAATGCCCCCAGGCCGTCCAGTAAATCGTTCCCAGGCTTTAGGTGCCCCAGGGTAAAGATTTACAAGACTATCTCTTATAGTAGGAATGACTAACTCAATGGAATTGATCATTTTCTCTTTAAGATTCTCCTTGTAAGAATCGTATTTTTCTTTGGTTTCCCATTTTTCTAATTTAGTATGGGTTGATACCGTTAAGGTACGGAATCCTTCCGGGGCACGCTGACGATCATTTGGATGGGATAGCGATAAGAAGAGATGATCCCCTTCTGACATATTCCCATTTGGGCTTGCACAAATTTGAGAAAACAAAGGATAGGACTCTGGGAGTAATTCTTCTTTCAGTAACATGTAAAGGGACATGGTGCCCCAAATATCTTCATTCTCTTTTCCTTTTAAATAGTTTTCAAGTTTTGGTGTATATTGTGGGGCAAATAGATTTTTTAAAGATTGCACCGGGACGTTGCATACAATATGGTTTGCACGATATTCATTACCCCTATGATCAAGGATTATCCATTCTTTTTCGTGATGATCACGATCGATGCTAACCACCTTTCTCCCTAAAGTCGTTTTAACTCCTACAGATTCTGAAAACCGGACAAGGCAATGGGCTATTTGGAATAATCCACCTTCCAGATAGAATGCTCCTTCGTGGTACATATCCATAGCCAAGCACCCCAGCAATAAAGTACACTGATCGCTGGTCACCTGCATGCTATCTATCAGTTGTCCATCGATAAAATGCTTAAATGAAGAGTGTTCGTGGATTCCGTGTTTTTCTAATAAGTCGATCATTGTTTTTTGAAAGGCAGGAAGTAGCATCAGAGATCCGGGTTTCAAACTAAACGTAAGCTCCATCCAGTCCTTCATCGTTTTAGGTGGAAGTATCGGCAACGCGACCATCAGTTTTCGTATTTCTGTAGCAATCCTGTACACTTCTTCATAAAAAGAGCTCAGCTCCTCTGATATTTCTGGATACGCTTTCTTCAACTCATTCACATGTGTTTCCCTATCTCGGTAGAATATAAGGGTTTTGTCTGGAAGATGAATATTCATAACCTGATCAAGCATTAGAGACACAGGGGGTTCTATCCCTAAATAGTGAAAAATACGCTGATGGATACCTCCTTTTTCAAACCCCATTCCAAGAGTTGCCCCTACAGGAAATAAGGCTTTTCCTCTCTGGAATTTACCGGCGCATCCTCCCCATTCCCTGGAAGCCTCAAGAATCTGTACATTGTAATCAGCACTTCCAAGGAGTGAAGCTGCGGTCAGACCACCGATTCCTCCGCCTATTATGACAACAGAATTTTTCAAGATTCTTCACCCAATTCATTGATTCTTTCTATAACGTACTCTTTTCCCTCGATAAATACAAAAATGGATGGGTTAAACCCATCCATCCTGACGATAATGTGCTTGAGTAAACAGGGAAACGAGCACATACATGAAAAATGAAATGATAATTGGGAAAATCACCGTGTGCATATCCAGATAATTAGGTGCGAAACTGTGAAATAAGATGTACGCTACCAGTCCTGATAGCATTGAAGCAACGGCACCTTGTGCATTTCCCTTTTTCCAATATAAACCTAAAACAATCGGCCAAATAAAAACAGCTTCAAGGCCTCCAAATGAAAATAAATTAAGCCAGATAATTAATTCAGGAGGACTGAGCGCCATAAGAAAAACAAGAATACCCGTTATACTCGTCACCCAAAAGCTAATCCTTTTGACTTGTTTTTCCTTTGCATCTTTATTGATGAAATTCATGTACACATCTTTCACAATAGCCGAGGATACAATCAATAATAACGAATCCACTGTCGACATGATCGCCGCCATCGGAGCCGCCAGGACAATTCCGGCAAGCCATGGTGGAAGAACTTCTAAAGCGAGAAGGGGCATGACTTTATCAGCTATTTCTATTCCCGGGACCACGACCCTTGCAAGCACACCAATTAAGTGCATACCAAGCATAATGGAACCGACCACAATGGTTCCGATGATAAGTGCTCTGTGCAAGGACCTGGAATTCTTATAGCTCATGGCTCTGACTGCCACCTGAGGCAATCCGACAACACCCACACCCACTAAAATCCAGAAAGAAGAAATATAGCGGGCACTTAGTTCTCCATCATGGCCATGAGGACTTAATAGATTAGGATTTTCCGCTTTCAATCCCATCATGATGTTCTCCATGCCACCTCCCGCGATGATAGTGGCAATCAATAGAATAATCGTCCCACCAAGCATGACCACCCCCTGAATCGCATCCGTGATGGCAACCGCACGAAAGCCACCGATAATAACATAAACCAGAACCGATACCGCAAACAGGAAAAGAGCACTCTCGTAGGATAAACCGGTTAATGATTCAATGAGACGTGCCCCCCCTACCCATTGAGCAATCATCGCTGAGAATAAAAAGAGGATGATACTAATGGCCGATAGAATGGTAATCTTATTACTGCCATATCTGCCTTGTAGATAATCGATCAATGTAACGGCCTTGTATTTCCTTGCCATAATCGCGAACTTTTTCCCAAGTATAAGGAGAACAAAGTATCCTGTTACAACCTGTGACATGGCTAAAAGAACCCACGATAAACCATATGTATAAGCTGCGCCTGGTCCTCCGATGAAACTACTGGCACTTCCATAAGTAGCGATCATGGTCATTGCCAAAATAAATCCGCCAAGCTGACGGCTTCCCAAGAAGTATTCCTGGACGAAGGAATCTGCTCTACTCACTTTTCTGGCAGAATAAATTCCCACAACAAAAATCAAGATTAAAAAAGCAAATAAGGGAATCAATGCCATACTATTCATGCTTATCCTCCTCATCGTCAAACGGAATGTCAGTAAGCATGTATTTTACGACGATAATCACTAACAATACCATAAGAAAGAAGCCAACGATGCAGCTGTAAAAAAACCACTCAGGCATCCCGAGGATCCAATCGTAATCTGAAACCGGTTGACCACCTAACCCGAATGCAAAACCATACCACCATAAGAAATTTATAAGAACAAGTGCTATTCCTATCAGTGCCTCGTGACCAGCAACCCTGAACCGTTTATCCTCTTTATGATCCACTTACTTTTATCCCTCCTTAAAATACACATCTTAAACAATTTACGACAGGAAGAAATGAAATGCAATAGAAAAGACAGACCCGAAGCATCTGCTTCGGGTCTGTCTTTTTATATCTAATAAAGGGGGTTTTTCATGAACCATTCTCTATAGAAAGAGGGGGAAACTCTTTTGTTCAAATGAGAATGATTTTCAATATCATTGTAATCCCTCTAATAATAATTGTCAACATAAAACTTTTATTTAATGAAGGAAATATTTGGTGCCTCAAAATGTGAATTGTGGTAAAATTCTAAATTGAGCTCATGTGATAGTGATAGAGAATCGAGGGGGATACGTTTGAAAGAAAAATTCAAATCATTTGGAATACCTTTAGTTTTAATCGTTATGTTTATAGGAGCATTATTTCTCCACCAGCTTTTACAAGTAAAACAACAACCACAGCCTGACTGGAGCAGATCCATTCCATTAAACTACAATTCTGAAGAACGCCCTGTCATCTTTAATGGAAGTGAAGGACTCTTCTTGGCCAGCAAAGGAAAAATTACAGGGCTAACTTTCGAAGGATCATTGGATTCTACCAAAGAAACAACGCTAAACACCAGCGTTACACGGGGCCATCCTTTTTGGACAGACGGAACAAAAGTCATTCAGATCAAGGATGATAAGTTAATCTCTACAGAGCGTAATGAAGTAACGACGATTGCTGAAGAAGCAACAGGTATCAGCACTGCATTGAAATCTGTGTACTTCTGGAATAAAGAGAACCTTTTTTCTCTTAACCCCGCTGATTCATTAGTGACAGAAGTTTTCAGCTTTTCTAATGAAATACTGGACGTCTATATTGGAAATAATGGCAGTGCCGTAGTACAGGTTAGACAAGATGACGGTCACTCTCACCTGTACTATATGGATGATACGTTACAAGTAGTGAAGGATCCATTTGCAATTGTTAACACAGCAACGAATCATCATATTAATGGATTAACCTTTACCACCGAAAGCAATCAATTAACTCTTCTTTATAATGAAGAGATGCGAGCCCAGGGAACATTGTCATATAAGATTTTCAAGCTGCAAACACCGATAGATGAAATAGGATCTTCTATTTTGAAGCCCACAAAAATTGATTTTACGAACGAAATATCAGGGGCCAAACTTCAAAGTCCAAGAACCGCACAACTTCTTTCCATTAATGGGGAAAAATCCATTCTCTTCACATCTGAAGGTCATCGGGTTGGGGATAATAATGCGATTAGTCTATATGTAGCACCTTTCAGTGACTCTAATCAATTAATAGCGGCTCCAGTCAGTACAACAAAACATTTTACGTATTCTCCACATCAACTTACGAAGTATAGCATTGTCTGGTTGGATTATGATGGGGATACGTATGAGTTATTTGGTGCTTCGCAGGATGCACAGGTTATCTCCAAAAGCACTGAATGGTCGAAACGAAGTGTCAAAGAAGCCGTTAACAATTCCGTACTTATGATATTCAGCAGTTTAATCACGATCATGGTTTCATTCTATTGGGTACTACCTTCCTTATTTCTTTTAATTCTGCTTTATATTTTTAAACCGAATATATTTGAGAAGGAAGAGATCAACTGGGTTGAATATGCCTCCATCATTATATTTTTAGTAATGCCGCTAACCTTCATCACTAAAGCGATGGGCGATTACTTCTACTTTGCTGCACCCGAATACCTGATGTTTTCAGGAAGTCAGTATGTACTATTACTCGTAATCAGCTCCATTACTGCACTCCTATGGAAATTTGGGAGAGACCCTGACTGGGGTACTTTTGGTGGAGTATTCTATTTCATGGGTATTTACATTCTTTTATATGCCACTTCTATTGGACCATATATTTTTAATTTGTTTTGATTTGTCGGGAATTTGAATAATATCATAGGAAACAAGGGCTCAGAAGAATTTCTGAGCGCTTTGTTTGATATTCGTCAGACTACAATACCAACCCCTAAAAAAAGCAAAAACCCCCTCAACCGAGCAGGATTCCACTTTAATTCTCACGTTCTTTCCAATGTTTTCGATTATAGAAATAAGCATAAATGACGATACATAGAGTCAACCATGCACCTCCAGCAGTGAACCCTCCAAGGATGTCACTTGGATAATGGACTCCTAAATATACTCGGCTAAGCCCAATCAGTAGTACAAGGAAGCTGACAGCAATGACACTTGCCCACTTATACCGTTTATAATCTAATGCCCGAAACAATATGAATGCAAGGGTCCCGTAGAAAATAAAGGAACTCATGGAATGACCACTTGGAAAGCTATAACCGCCTTGCTCGATCAGTGCTTCAATATCAGGTCGTTCACGTTTGAAAATCCATTTTAGCAGCCAATTAAATCCTGCCCCTGTAGTGATGGTTGTCGCTACAAACAGAGCGAGTGGATACTTCTTGAGATACAAAAGTATGACCACCACACTGATTGCAAAAATCGTGATTCCTTTCACCCCGCCCAAAAAGGTAATCGACGTCATAAAGGTTGTTAACTTCGGGGAGATGAACCCTCTTACAATTTCAAAAACACCATTGTCAAATTGTGCGATTTCATTTTCTTTCCATTCCTCGACTATGGTGACGAATCCCCATGTAAATGCAATCAAACAAATGAGTGATATCGCAATGAATACTCCTTGTTTTATATGTTTCTCCTCCAAAACTTGTCCCTCTCTTTACTAACGACTTATGTTCTATTGAGCTTTTTTCTTGGACGTCGCTTTCTTTTTAGTTTGCTTCTTCGCCTTTTTCGGCTTGGATGAATCAATAGAGGCCTGAAGTGCGGCCATTAAATCTGTCACATTTTCCCTAGGCTCTTTTTCTTTCGCTGTTACGACCTTTTCTCCGGTTTGCTTCGATTCAATCAATTGACTTAAGCGTTCACGGTATTGATCTTTATAGTTCTCCGGTTGAAATTCAGTGGTTAATTGATCAATCAGCATCGTCGCTGTTTCTAATTCTTTGCTCGTTATTTCATCTTCTTCCGGAACATTCGGTACATCACCGGTGCCTCTTACTTCATCCGGATAATGAATGGTTTCCATTACGAGAGTATTTTCATACACCCGAACAATCGAGAGTTGTTCTTTCGATCTCATCGTGATTTTGGCGATACCTACTTTCCCTGATTCCTGAAGGGCTTTTCGTAATAATGAATAAGCTTTTTTCCCTCCATCATTAGGTGAAACGAAATAACTTCGATCAAAGAATATCGGGTCGATTTCCTCCATTTTGATAAAATCTACTATTTCCACAGCTTTATCCCCGTTCGCTTCCTTCAATTCCTTCAATTCCTCTTCTTCAAGAACGACAAATTTCCCCTTCGTCACTTCATACCCTTTTACAATGTCATCATGGTCGATTTCTTTTTCACAAGCTGGACATACCTTTTCATATTTAATTGGTGTGTGACACTCTTTATGAAGGGATCGCAGCTTTATATCTCGATCTTCTGTAGCAGAATGAAGTTTAATGGGGATGTTCACAAGTCCAAAACTGATAGAGCCTTTCCAAATCGTATGCATATATCAATACCCTCCTTTACTTAAACTAATCCCTTATCTTTATCATTTAGTTGTCATACGTTCTTCATTCCTTTAAACATTTGGAAATAAAACAGCATCCATTGGTCACACTAATACTAAAAATCTTAGGGGAATAGATATGAAACCGATGCTTCCTACCTTATATGATGAGCTCCCTAGAGAGGGGGATTGGGTTTATGAAGTGAAATATGATGGATTTCGCGCCATTCTCTCCATCCATTCTCAGAATAAGATAAGCTTACTAAGTCGAAACGGGAAAGAATTGCTTCCACACTTCCCGGAAATTGAAGAACAGATTAACGCATTACTCAATGAAAATAACTTTCCCACCCCTCTCATATTGGATGGGGAGGTTGTGCTATTACGCTCCTCCTGCAGCAGTGAATTCTTTGAGCTGCAAGTAAGAGGCAGAATGCGAAACAAGCAAAAGATCCAACTTGCGGCGACACAGAGGCCTGTTAAATTTGTGGCATTTGACTTACTTCAATATGAGAAAAAATCATTTGCCCAACAACCTTACCTTTCAAGGAAAGAAAAATTGAAAGAAGCATTTACTCTTTTTCAATTACCGTTAGAACCTACTCCTTCTCACCCATCTACCCTTCAAATGGTCCCCTATTTTAAGGATCGGCGAGAAATATGGGAACTAGTAGAGAAGGAGGAAGCTGAGGGGGTCATCGCCAAGAGGAAACATAGTAAATGGGAAGCGGGAAAACGAAGTACTAGCTGGATAAAAATCAAGAATTGGAAGAACTGTCAGTGTTTCATCACTGCGATGGATGAAACGAACGATTATTTTCACATTGGGGTATTCGATAACGAACAGATAATGCCTGTTGGCTTATTTCATTTTGGTCTCTCTCAAGAGGAGAAAAAAACACTAAAAGCAATGATTAAAAAGAATAGTACGAAGAAAAAGCATTCCCTTCATTACATAGACCCGGCTATAACTGTGGAAATTTCATATTTAAATTGGTATGAGGGGCAACTGAGAGAACCACATTTTCATAAATTTCTATTCTCCATTGCCCCTGAATCCTGCACAATGGAGCAATTCAAGCTGGACGAAGCATCCCTTCCGCGTCGGGTTGAAATCACTCATCCAGATAAAGAATTGTTTCAGAAAGTCTCAATGACTAAGCTTGATTACGTTCGGTACCTTCGGAAAATGTCCGTCGCTATTTTGCCTTTCTTGAAAGATAGGCCATTGACATGTATTCGTTTTCCACACGGGATCTTTGGTGAATCATTTTATCAAAAGAACACGCCTGATTATGCCCCTTCATTTATTGAAACTTACAAGGAGGACAACATCGACTATACGGTATGCAATAACCTGGAAACATTGATCTGGCTTGGAAATCAGCTTGCATTAGAATTTCACATTCCTTTCCAAAGAACAAAGGATACATCTGTCAATGAAGTGGTCTTTGACTTAGATCCTCCAAGCAGGGATCAATTCTCCATGGCGGTTAAAGCGGCTACCATAATGAAAGAAATATTCGACCGCCTCAACCTTTATAGTTTTGTGAAAACGTCAGGAAATAAGGGACTGCAAGTGTATATTCCCCTACCGCCTGGATACACCTGGAAAGACACCGGTTTGTTTACAGAATTCATCGCTCACTACCTTGTTACCAATTATCCAGATGATTTTACGATAGAGCGTTTAAAAAAGAATCGAAAAGGCAGATTATACGTGGACTACATTCAGCACGGAGAAGGTAAAACCATCATTGCGCCATATTCCTTAAGGGGGAATGAAGATGCTTTAGTCGCGACTCCCCTTTGGTGGCATGAAGTAAATGAGGACCTTCATCCAGAACACTTTACAATAGATGTTGTTTTGCGGAGATTCATGCAGATGGGTTGTCCCTTTGCTAAATTCGAATGGGTAAAAGACCTCCAGCCCTTTGATAACGTGATTCATTTTTTGAGACAGCAATCCAACGACAAAGAAAAAGGTGACCCAAAAGCTTAGCTTTTGGATCACCCCCTCCTGCGCTCATACAAGCTCAGACTTTTGTTCATTTAGGCACTCATAAACACTTTACTATCAACAATTGTTTTCGCATGATTTTGGAGAAGTTCATATGTTCCTTCTTCAGTAAAATCCTGTCTGGATAATTCACGGAAGCTTTCCGGATGTGAGATAGACAATTCAATTTGAGATTGATACAGATACGTTGCATTTCCGATCAACTCCATATTGTATTGCCCTTCACTTAATCGGTTCACCACCACACGTACTTTTCCACCATTGTTATAAACATCAATTTCCTTACCAAACTCATTCTGGTTGAGTAAGCACGTTACAAGACTGGAAGCAGACATAGCCGTTCCACATGCATTTGTAAAGCCCACTCCTCTTTCGAAGGTTCTAACATAGATGGCACCTTCCTCTAATGGATGAACAAAGCTCACGTTCACACCATCAGGAAAGAAATTATTAGGGCCATTCACCGTTTCAGCAATCGTCTTCTGCTCATTTGAAAGTATATGTTCTGTGTTAACCACACTGATCAAATGAGGATTGGGCACCGCTAAGGCAGTAAACGTTAATCGATCTGAAATTTCAGGAATACTCTCATCCACTAATGTCTCACGATCCATATTCATCGGTAATTTATCCAATTCAAATAATACAGGCGAGATTTCAACATTATATGTTGGGATATTTTCATAAATAGCCTCTTGAGCTGAAACACGAAGATCCGCTTTCATCGTTTGAATCACAATCGTTGTTTTGTCGAGAAGCTCACATACATATCGTCCCACACACCTAAGGCCATTCCCGCACATGGATGCTTCAGAACCATCTGCATTGAATACCCTCATTTGCGCATCGCAATGTTCACTCGAAAGCACGAAAAGGATCCCATCTGCTCCAAGACCCGACTTTCGATCACATAGCGAAAGGGCAAGATTTTGTCTCGCTTCTTCTGTAAATTCGTATCCATTCGTCATTTCATCAATCAATAAAAAATCATTTCCTGAGCCATGACATTTAATTAGATTCAAGTTCATCGTGAATCCCTCCACGGTAATTTACTAGTAAACTATTCTTAATAGTCTTAGCTTGCCACAAACAAGCTCTTTTAGCAATCATCTCACCCTATTTTATTGAAAGTACTACCCATTATGTGACGTTTAGACAACTTAAAAGTTGAATTGTTTCGTCCATTTAGAGACAATGAGATGGGTGATGTTCATGAAGGATGAGTATACTTTTCGGTTTCAAGTTCAAAAGGTTGAAGAGGTGTGTGACGAATACCAATCACGGGTTGTGACGGTATTGGCCCACATTCTGAATGACAAAAAAGACCTTGTACATGAAGGTCTCTTTCGTGTGCGTTTCAATCAGATCGGAATCTATCCATTTCCTGCAGATGTAGCTAGACAGATAACTTCTAAGCATATCCAGCGTTTAATCATTGTTGAATTGAAGAGGTATATTAAGCCTCAAAGAAGATACCTGTCCCCAGGGGAATATAAACCTGTATGGTAATTAGCTTATTCCTGCTACTTCATGATTTAAGGCTTTGTGGTGGCATCTTACAATTTTCCAATAAAAAAACTCAAGCAGACTGACCATCACATGTGATTAAAATCGCTATGATGTGCAATTCTACTTGAGTTCTTTACCGCTTTAATGAATCGAATGAACAAAAAAGTTCATAAGGAACAATGCAGCAATAATATATAGAGGAATGGATACTTCTCTCGCTTTACCCGTAGCCAACTTCAAAATGGGATAAAGAATAAAACCGATGGCAATTCCGTCAGCAATACTGTACGTAAACGGAATCATTGCAATAATGAAGATTGCAGGAAATGCCTCTGTTAAATCACGAAGATCCATATGTCGTATATTTTGAATCATTAAACCGCCAATGATGATCAGAATTGGAGCGATGGCATGGTCTGGAATCCACTTCAAATACGGAATAAATAATACGGATCCTAAAAATAATACTCCAGTAGTCAAAGATGTTAATCCTGTTCGGCCACCCGCTGTCATGGCGGCAGCACTTTCCACCGTCGAAACTGTAGGACTCGTTCCGAAGAACCCTGATGTAAAGGCAGAAAAAGCATTCGCTTGAAACGCCTTAGAGTATTTATGAGGTTGATCGATCATATCCGTATGTCCATGAACAAGACCGATGTTCTCAAATACCAGCACCATTGTAACGGAAAAAACCGCAATCCAAAACGGTATTTCCATAATGGCACTAAAGGAAATTTGACCGAAAACCTGACTGTATTCACTCAATTGGAAAGAGCTTGATTGAATGGATGGCTCGATTCCAAAGATGAATCCCAGCATTGTCCCGAAGGCAATACTCCATAAAAATTGACCTTTCACATTTCGAACAAACAAAAATATTGTCACCAGGAAAGTCAGCACCGTCGCCAGCACTTTTAGTTCCCCAAAATCACCAATCATGATAATGGCACTGTCTCCTCTTTGGATAAGACCGCCTTTTTCAAGACCGATAAACATTAGAAACATTCCTAATCCTACTGTGATTGCTTCCTTTAATGTTTTGGGTATGGCTTCTGATAATACTTTTGAAAGCTTTGTAAATGCAATGATCATAAAGAGTATTCCTGAAATCACTACTACAGCAAGAGCTTCCTGCCACGTTAAGCCGGATGATTTTACGAGTGTAAACGTAAACATCGCATTAATTCCCATGCCTGGAACCAGAAGGATCGGTGCATTCGCCCAAAAGGCCATCACCAAACACCCAACGAAGGAGGCAAGAATGGTTGCCATGACCGCTCCTTCAAATGGAATTCCAGCTTCAGAAAGAATTAAAGCATTCACAGCGATGATGTACACAATCGTGAAATAACCGATTGCTCCAGCCATCATCTCCTGCTTCATCGTGGTACCGTGATTCTTTAATTGAAAAATACCTCCACGTGCTTTCATATTATAATCTTCCTATAAAACTGCCCTCTCCCTACCCGCTCCTCCCATAATAAGGGGAGCCACAAAATACTATTCTAGCAAAAGGTCTGACGTTTGCCAATATGTATTTTGATGGATACAGACGGCGGGGTTTTTGGTTGGTATCACGATCAGGGATTCGGCCGAAATGTGAAGGAATCCGGCGGCTTTTGTGAAAAATCCGGCCGTTATCGTGACTTATCCAGCCAAAGTCACCAGGAATTCAGCCGTTTTACAAGTTCATCCAATTCGGCCAGTCCGCATAACTGACTCCGTAGTTTCTGGAATCCGGCCGAATTGGAACAGAATCCAGCCGCTTTTGTGAATAATCCGGCGGCTTTTGTGAAAAATCCGGCCGTTTTGGAGATTAATCCAGCCGTTTCACAAATTTATCCACATATTCCTCAGGTCCGGCCCTCGTAGAAAGCCAAGCCCCCCAAAATGGAGGCTTGGCCTGGTTGAAAATTTTTACTTATCTATCTCACGAATCAAATTGGCCATTTCAATGGCTGATACCGCTGCTTCCCATCCCTTGTTTCCTGCTTTTGTGCCGGCTCTTTCGATGGCCTGCTCGATTGTGTCAGTTGTTAAGACTCCGAAGATGACAGGTACATCCTCCTGCAGGCTTAGATTGGCCACTCCTTTTGCAACTTCTCCGCTTACGTATTCAAAATGAGCGGTTGCTCCGCGGATGACCGTTCCAAGTGTAACAACGGCATCATATTTCCCTGAACGAGCAAGTTTTTTGGCTATCATAGGAATTTCAAATGCACCTGGAACCCAAGTGACAGAAACATTTCCTTCTTCAACTCCGTGGCGCTTTAATGCATCTTCCGCCCCACCCAGAAGCTTTGATGTGATGAACTCATTGAAACGTGAAACGACAATGGCAACCCTTAACCCTGATCCGACTAAATTACCTTCATAAATTGTTTTCATTGTATATTCCTCCTAAAATTTAAGTAAATGTCCCAGCTTAGCATGCTTTGTTTTTAAATACTTTTCATTTTCGAATTTCGCCGGCATTTGAATCGGCACTCGATCTGTGATTTCTAATCCGTACCCGTTGATTCCGGCAATTTTTCTAGGATTATTGGTCAGTAGACGCATCTTTGTTATGCCTAAATCTCTCAGTATCTGTGCTCCGATTCCATATTCCCTCAAGTCATCACCAAAGCCCAGTTTTTGATTAGCTTCAACGGTGTCATAGCCTTCTTCCTGTAGCTTATAGGCCTTCAATTTGTTGATTAAACCAATCCCACGGCCTTCTTGTCTCATATAAAGCAGTACACCTTTTCCATGCTCTTCAATCTGGGTAAGTGCTGTGGCAAGCTGCGGTCCACAATCACAGCGATTGGAACCGAATACATCACCTGTCAGGCATTCTGAGTGAACGCGAACGAGTACATCTTCACCCTCGGTCAACTCTCCTTTCACAAGTGCGATATGTTCTTTTCCTGTAAGGTTTTCTGTGTAAGCAACTGCCTTGAAGTTTCCGAATTCGGTTGGAAGTTCAATTTCCACTTCTCTCGTCACAAGCTTTTCTTTTTTACGTCTGTACCTGATAAGATCTTCAATAGAGATGATTTTAAGATCCCATCTATCAGCCAGTTTCATTAATTCAGGTACTCTTGCCATCGTGCCGTCTTCATTCATGATTTCACAAATGACGCCTGATGGTTGTGCACCTGACAGAACAGCCAAATCGATGGCGGCTTCTGTGTGTCCTGCCCGTTTTAGTACTCCGCCTTTTTTGGCGACAAGGGGAAATACGTGACCGGGTCTTTTAAAGTCCTCTGGCATTGAGACCGGGTTCAATAATTCCTGTATGGTGGTCGATCTCTCAAATGCACTAATTCCAGTAGTAGCTGATTTATGATCGACTGAAATGGTAAAGGCCGTTCCATGAGGATCTGTATTTGACATCGTCATCGGTGCAAGCTTTAGTTTTTGTGCAATCTCCTCTGTTATAGGGGCACAAATTAAGCCTCTTCCTTCTTTAGCCATAAAATTAATGACTTCAGGAGTGGCTTTATCCGCCAGGGCAATAAAGTCTCCCTCATTCTCACGGTTTTCGTCATCAACAACGATGACGACTTTACCTGCTTGTAAATCTTCCAGAGCTTCTTCAATCTTATTAAACATGGGGCAACCCCTCCTATTAGTCAGCGAAACCATTTTGAGTTAAAAAATCATAGCTGATGCCACTTGAAGTACTCTTAGATTGTTCCTTTGCTTCATAGAAACGATGAAAATATTTCGCCATTACGTCACATTCAATGTTGACACGGTCCCCTACTTTCTTTTCACCAAGAACCGTGTCACCTCTGGTTTGTGGGATCAACGAAATCGTAATGGTATTATTTTTCACATCAAACACAGTAAGGGAAGTGCCGTCTATTGCGACAGAGCCCTTCATGATAAATAAATGACTCTGATTTTCCGGAATAGTAATGTCCATATACCAGGCATTTTCAACCTTCTCTACTCTAACAATCGTCCCTACTCCATCGACATGCCCATTAACGAAATGCCCTCCGAAACGACCGTTTGCAGCCATCGCCCTCTCCAGGTTGACTTTAGAACCATGGGACAGATTTCGCAGCGTTGTACCTTCAAAGGTTTCAGGCATCACATCCACTTGAAATTGCCTGGAGGTGAATGAAGTAACGGTTAAACAGACACCATTCACACTGATGCTATCTCCAATATGAACGTCTTCTAGCACGCGGCCCGCTGTTATCGTGAGTTCCATGGATGAGGAGGATTTTTTCATGCGTTCAATTGACCCGATTTCTTCAATGATTCCAGTAAACATCCCTTTCTCCTCCTTTCAATAAAGGTTAAATCTTAGGCATAGCAACAATTTTAATGTCCTTTCCTACTCGTTCAAGACTCTTAATCTCCATTTCAAGACCTTCTGCAATGGTCGGGAAACCTTCCCCTCCAAAACTGGTGAAGGCAGAGCTTCCGCCTACAAGCTTGGGAGACATATACATAACCAATTCCTGAAAGACTTTTTCCTTTAAAAAGGAGGAGTGAATAGTAGATCCACCTTCTACATAGAGGGATCCGATATTCCGGGCACCCAGTTCTTTTAACACTGTGTGAATGTCTATCCTTTCCTCTGAAAGGGTGATGATTTCACAGCCTGATTCCATATAGGGCTTCTTCTGTTCTTCGTTGACAGTACTGCCCGTGAAGATGAGCGTCCTGCTTTCTGAGTCTTCCACTACATGGGAGTGGAGAGGTGTTCGTAAAAAGGTATCTAATATTATTCGAATGGGGTTTTTTCCACCTTGGGGCAAACGGGTGGTAAGGTGTGGGTTGTCCTGAATAACGGTATTGACTCCTACTAATATCGCGTCATGCCGGTGACGATCATAGTGGACATCTGTGCGTGAAGCTTCTGAGGTAATCCATTTGCTATCTCCTGAAGCTGAAGCTGTTTTCCCGTCTAATGTAACAGCTGTCTTAAGGGTTATATAAGGCGTGCCGTATTGAATGAAATGGAAGAAGTGCTTATTTAGTTCGATGGCTTCTTCTTCAAGCTCTCCAACCAGTACTTCTATGCCTTCATCTCTCAATTGTTGAATTCCCCTTCCCGCGACAAGGGGATTTGGATCTGTACTTGCAATATGGACCCGCCTCACTCCGCTTGAAATCAGAAGCTCTGAACAGGGAGGTGTTTTCCCGTAATAAGAACATGGTTCCAGCGTAACATATACGTCACTTCCCTTCGCCTTTTCTCCTGCCATCTTTATGGCATGAACCTCTGCGTGACCTTCTCCTGCTTTTAGGTGCGCACCCATCCCAACGACTTCTCCATTTTTCACCACAACCGCTCCAACGGCAGGATTTGGTGATGTTTGACCTTGTGTGGTCTTTGCCATAGAGAGGGCAAGCTTCATATATTTTGAGTCGTTCAAACGTTTTACCTCCCTTCTCGTTTAATATTATTCAAAAATAAATAAACCCCAAGTAATTTTTTACTTGGGGGAAGTTGGCATGACTGAATAAAGTATTCACATGATTTCTTTTTTTCGGAAACATAATCCCCATAAAAAAGGTAGACTTCTCGCGCCTGCATCAAGTAAATACTGCCGGTCCTTCTCCCATCCAGACTATCACTGTCGGCTTTGGAATTTCACCAAATCCACCGTCTAATTTTCATTAGCCGGGTCACGGACTAAGAGCATGCGCTCATCACCGCCGGTAGGGAATTTCACCCTGCCCCGAAGGAAACCTATTCGATTATCATTATTCTATCATAGTTTCCTAAATGAAATCATGTAAGGAGCTCTAAAAACTTATTTTTGTATTAATTTTTTGAATATATATTAGAAACATCTCTCTATTTCTGCCTGCGAGCACTAAGAAAATGCTACAAAAATAAAAAAGAATGCCTCTATTAAATAGAAGCATCTCTACATTTATTATGCTAATAGCTTCCTGCATTCTTCCGCACATTCAAAACAGGCTTTAGCGCAGTCCTTACAATGTTGCTGATCATAAGAATTGCATTCTGTTCCGCACGCATCACAGATTTCTGCACAGACGACCAGAATTTGTTGAACAAACTTACTGCTTCGCTGCATGGTATTTATAGTATACGAACATATATCTGCGCATTCCCGGTCCAGCTCTATGCACATCATCATCGCTTTTTCTTCCTTAAGGGATGCATGATAGCATACATTACATGCTTCCAGACATCGTTGCAAAGCCGTTAAACATGGTTTGTAATCGGCATTCATCATCTCACCTCCACGAACATTCCTATTTAGCATTCCCATCTGGGGAAAAAGGATTACTATGTGGTAAGAAAATAATCGCTGTCTACATACCATAGGAAAATAAGAAGCCAATCAAGTTCTTCGCTATATGCTTCATAAAATGAAACATAGCTATGGTGATAGTCGAATAGCTGTTGGACACTTTGAGGAAGATATCCTTTTTGTAAGGACAAATAATTTTTTTTATTATAATTCAATATCCATCGTTTGTTTCCTTTATAAATGATAATTGTGTCACCCTCGTCACTTCGCCATTCGATAGCAGTAGAGCTCTGATATTTCAAGTGAAAAATCTTTCGGGCTCCTCGCTGATCAATTTTCAAGGTTCTGCTCCATTGAAAAATTGCCATCGGGTGTTTATTTTGCCGGTGAAACATGTAATGTTTTGGATTGTTGATCAAGGACATTCTTTGAATAAAGTATTCTGACCATCCATTCGTTTTTAAGTAATATGAACCCTCTTTCGTTTGAACCCCGATTAATGCATGCTGGGAAACAGGGATTTTCTCATAAAATAGTCGGTTCGCTTTCTTTAGTTCCTTCTTCATACTAAAGCTGAGATATAGATTTGAAAACGCAGGTATAAAGATTAACAGGGGGAAATAATATAATTGTTGAGTCACCATCAGCATTCCTACACCTATAAGAAAATACATGATACTGCGATAAAGCAACGTATATTGTTCATTTTTGTAGATTTGATAGAGGTTCATGAAATGCTCGTCCTTTCAAGGAATCTCTATCATATGTATGTGAAAATACCTTAAATAGACCATTCAAATAGAAAAAGCCAACGCTTGCAGAACCTTCAAATAAGAGATGAGAAGACTTTCTGTCTTTCGTTGGCTTATATGTTATGAGTGCACTGGAGTGGCTGAGCGATTCCATTCCATTATTTTTTTATCTTTTGACTCTGCATCGTGATAGCCTTGCCAGTACAATTCGTCCAGCTTTTGTGGATTTTTTTCAATACGGCTTACTTTTAATGGATGTTGGGGTTGGATAATCAGCACATCCCCATTCTTTTCTCTCCTTTCTAGTTCTTTGATTGTGTGATTGTAAAGCAAGTAACGGTTCATCATCGTTTTATGTAATTCAGGGTATTGAGGATACTTTCTTTTCACAAGAAAAGAAAAGCGTGAAGGCTTTTTATAATAGCCACTGTTTCTAGTTAGAATGACTATATTTTTCTTAAATCCGTCCTGCTCAGCTTTTTCGATGGGAACTGGGTCACTTATTCCTCCATCGAGAAGATGACGGGATTCAAACTCCACGATCGGAGCGACGAATGGCAGGGAACTTGACGCACGGATAATCGTAAGAAGCTCCTCCCCATAGTCTCTTCTTGAGAAATACGCCGGTTTTCCGGTATGACAATCTGTGGTACCGACAATAAATTCCGTTGAATTAGAGTGAAAAGCTTCATAATCGAAAGGGACCAGCTTATTCGGAATTTCATCAAACACATAATCCATTCCAAATAACTCTCCTGTTTTCCAATAGTTTCGCCAAGATAAATATTTCGGGTCACGTATAAAGTCTACATTCACCTTTTTATTGCGTCCATTTTGCTTAGATAAATAGGATGCTGCATTACATGCACCCGCAGATACTCCGATTACATAAGGAAATTCAATGCCTTTTTCCAGGAAGTATTCCAGTGCTCCTGCCGTGTATATCCCTCTCATTCCTCCACCTTCGAGAACGAGGCCTGTGTTTTCAATCATCATCTTCTTGTCTACCTCCCTAAAGATGCAAGAGTTTTCGTCACCGGTATCGAATAAATGACTATATTTTCCCACAAATTAGTAAGAATGTGTACTAACTTGCTCACTGATTAAGCCACTTAATGATTTCATTCTTGATGATTCCGACTCGGTCTCTCATTCATCATTCTCCACAGGAATAAGTTTAGCGTTACACATTTTTTCATAAAATTCAATGGGTCCAGCTTCTTTTAAAACGGCATACATATACCCTTTCTCTTGCATGCACTGTAATGCATTATAAAGGAGTGCTTTTCCCACTCCTTTATGACGGGTGTGTGGGAGAACCCCCATCGGTCCGTAAATTCCTTTTTTATTTTTATAGGCATCAAAGGCTGCGAATCCAATTAATTCACCTTCTTCTTCCGCTTTGATAATCGGGATGCATTCCCCTGATGATTGAAAGGCTTTTAACAACGTTTTTGACCACGATCCTCCGAAATGCTCCTCTACCCATACCAATAACTCTTTTTCATCTTCACCCTGTACAGGGCTAACTTGGACAGCAGGGTTTACTTCATATTTCCAATCTTTGTTCAATAAATAAACCGTCAAATCCCGGGCTGTAGTAACAGATCGGATAATCCTTTCATGAGGGATTGCATTGAGTTCTTTTTGCAATTGAGGGTGTTCTGGAAGATGGGCGTAAAACGCTTTAATAATATGACCTTCATTTAAAAACGTTTGATTGTATCGTTTCATGACTCCAATCGATGTGTTCCATACCTTTCTTGCGTGTGTTGATAAAGGAATGGAAAAGCAATCAATTCGCTCTGTATCAGGTGGCTCTGAAGGAATGATAGTAGATATGTTTTCTATCTGTTCCATAAAGGGTTCCATAAGGTGATACATCTCCCTGAGAGTACCTTCTTTTACGTGAGCCGCTCCTAAAAAGAAATCCATGCTTTGAATGCTTGTATGATGATTCCTTTCGGCAATCATATGAGCGTTTTGAATCAATTTGTTAACTTTATGGGTGTATTGAAGTTCTATCATGCAGCCCACTCCCTTCTATCACCATCATTCGACATAAAATAAGGTAATCCTTTTACTTGAGGTCCGTCCCTCTAAAAATGGAGCTCTGTTTGGTCAGATCAAATCTTTTTTCTTATAGATAGGTGGTGATATGAGCAGGATGGCCAGGCAAAAGATTGTAGTGAGGATAATGGTCCCTGTCAGGTGATCCGGCCACGTGCTATGAAGGATGATTTCATTTACATAGCTGGGTAGCTGACCTGGGGACCACTTTAAGGTTCTTGTCATGTACCCTGACACAAAGGTTAAGAATATGGCGATCCCGATCGTAAAGAATCCTGCCAGGCCAGGCATTTTTACTAAACTACTAAAGAAGACGACCAGTGTTAAGATAAAGGTAAGCCACAAGCCGTAGACGAGGAAGCCATGTACGAATGCTGTAAAACCAATCCCGTTAAATAATACCTGAATATAATACCAGCTGGATATCATCCCAAGACCATAAGAGACCCACACCAGAACAAATGCAGCCAACCATTTGGAATAAATATAAGCTGTGTAGGAGACGGGCTTCACCAATACCATAATAGCATTTCCGCTCTTTCTCTCTCCTGCGATCATTCCCATAAATCCTAATACGATGATGAGGACGCCAAAGGTACTAAACTTGCTGATAGTCGATAATAACACTTCTCCAGATGATGGCGTTGGAATACTGATGACCGTTCCTTCCGGCAGATCTCCTACTGAATTAATAATGTCTGGTAAATAAAATGCCGTTAAAGGCTCTGTTAACCCAAATAAAATGAATACGATTGGCATCCAGATCATTTTATAATTCCGTGTTAGTTCCCGCATTTCTTTTCTTAATAAAACCCAGAATATTTTCATTTTTTGATCACCTCCATGAACAATTCCTCCAGGCTCTGTTCACTTGTTTCAAATTTAGTTACCCCCCATTGGTGTTCTGAGATCATAGAAAAGATTCTCGCTCTATCCCTTTCCAGTTCACTTACTTCAAAGGATAGTCGATCTCCATCTGAGATAAGATGATGAACCCAATCTTTTTGCAGCAGATACGGTTTATATTTTTCGCTTCCTTCTTTAAAATACAGATTTAGTCTTGTTGTTTGATGCCTTGCCTTTATCTCTTCCAGGGGTCCTTGTTCGATCAGGACTCCCTCGTGCAAAAACAACACATCCTCGCATACTTGTTCTGCATCATTTAAAATATGTGTAGAAAAAAGGATCGTCGTTTCCTTTTTTAACATTTTCAACAGCTCCAGCACTTCTCTTCTCCCGAAAGGATCTAAGGCAGATACCGGTTCATCAAGGATTAGGAGCTTTGGCTGATGAATAAGGGCTTGAGCTATCCCCAATCGCTGCTTCATCCCACCTGAATACTGGCCAATTCTTCGATTCTTTCCTTCCAGCAAACCGACTAGCTCTAAAAGTTCTTCACCTCGATTTTGAGATGTTTCCCTCGTTAAACCGGCTATTTCACCGGAAAAGGTGAGAAATTCTTTTCCTGTCATCCATTCAAAAAAGGAAGGATATTGGGGCAGGTAGCCGATCATTTGCCGTATATCTTTAGAGGTTACGCTTGTTGAAATTGATCCATCAGTAGGTGTAATTAGCCCTGCTAGCATATTTATTGTAGTGGTTTTCCCTGCTCCATTGGGACCAAGAAGAGCTGTACAACGACCTTGTTTTAATTGAAAGGTAAGGTTCTTTACGGCCAGCTTTTCCCTATACTTCTTTTCTAAAGAACATACTTCTATTACATTCATCCATCATGCCTCCTTCCAAAAATGAAATATACGACCGGCCCGATAATGTTGATAAACAGGATAATGAGAACCCATAGCCATTTAGGACCATTCGTTGCTTGAATCCGGATCACATCAATCACCGCAACCACCATGAGTATGAGTTGAATAAGGATGACAGGAGCAATAAGTCCCCAATTTATTGACTGAAATACTTCTTGTAATTCGTTCATCTTCAATTCCTCCTTTTGTTTTTCAATGATAAGACGGAGAAAGAAGAAATTCGTTTAATATTTTTTCAAGAAATTTTAGAGGCTAAAAACCGCAAAAAGCACTGACCCTCTAAAAGCAAAGAGAATCAGTGCTCCTTTATCCCGAATGATATAAAGAATGCAGCTTAGAAACTTCCGTTTTGACGGTTTCGACTAGTGAAGGCGGAGATATGACTCTCGCCTGACTGCCAAAATTTAAGATCCAGTTCACTAGTCCACTACTGACACGGGCTTTTGTAGTTAGAATAAAATGGTCTTCACCATCTCTTTGAATATCTACATCCTTTCCGAACTTATCGATGATCACATTGATGAGGTGGTTTTGAAATGAAACTTTAATCCATTCTTCATCACCTGCAAACATATGAAAGGTGGATTGTACATACTTAGATACATCAAAGGGTTGATATGGAAAGGTTTCAGAAAGGGGTTCTACATTCCTTAATCGATCCACACGGTAGTGGCGGATTTCGTCTGCTTCAAAATAATAGGCAATCAGATAGTAGAAATCATTTGCCCATGCAAGGGCATAGGGCTTCACCTTATAAAGCTTTCCTTCATGACTCAAATTAAACTGTTTCTTCACATCGTATCGACCATATTGGAACGTAATCATTCTACGTTCTGCTATTGCTTCATGAATATCATGGATAGCGAGACGAATATAGGGACTTTCACTTTTAATGGAGGAATCGATTTGAATTTCATTATGCAGCTTTTTCCCTTGATGAAGACTTGTGAGCCTCTTTATTTTTCCAGTCAGCTGTCTCGTTTCCTTCTTTGATATAAATTTGGCGGAAACGACTGCATCGATGAGCATGCGAAGTTCATATAGCTCGAACAGGCGATACTGATGACTATAATATTTAGGCAGCCCTTCTTTTTCCTGGTTTATGGTGACATCGAAATTATTTCTGATAAGATGCTCAAGATCATCTTTTAATGAATTTTTGTTCAATTTCACCTCAGGGCCAAACATCTGCTTAAAACGGTTAATGATATCATCCAAACTCAACTCATGATCCTCATCGGTTTCTTCACTCAATATACCCATCAGCCTAAGCACTCTCTCTTTATTATCCACCCTCGTCATTTTGATACGCTCCTTTCGGGGACAAACCTATCCTTCTAAACGGAAAGACATTTTTATAAAACTATCAATATTCCGATATTTTTGTCAACACTTTATTTCTAAAATTCACTTTAATGAAGGCTCATTTCTTTTCGCAAATACTGTTATTTATTATCAGAGGGTATGCTTAGGCTCTGTCCATTAGTGTGTGCTGGAAGGTGAGGGGAACCGCTTCGCTTTCCGCGGACGTTCGGCCGAGCCTCCTCAGCTTAGCCGAACGGGGTCTCGGCACGCTCGTTCTTCCGCAGGAGTCTACGCAGTTCCCCTCCCCATCTATAAGAGGATTTCATGACAGAGCTAAAAGGTGACAAAAACAAACTAATAGAAAACAGAATTTCTAGTACGCGACCATTAAAGAGGTAACTTGCTAAAAGTTTGTTGATTTAAATTAGATTTTATTAAAAAAACATACTGAGAAAGTTGATTGGAGCGGAAGGTGCTCGACTCCTGCGGGAATTGCGGGAAAGTTGAGACCCCGCAGGGCAATGCCCGAGGAGTCTCAACTCACGCCCCGCGGAAAGCGAGCACCTGGAGCGGAAATCAACCACTACTCGCTTTTTTAAGAGCAACAATGTTTATGAGAAGAGCCTTAATGGAACAGAAAAAAGAACCCATGAATGCTCATGAGTTCCCAGCTGCTTATTTAAGTAATCGAAAGACCGTCGGAATTCTATAATGCTCTCCCTCATAGGCTCTGATCGCTCCCAATATCGTAAAGATCAAGGCCAGGACACCCACGACAGGAGCCAGAACAAATCCAATCAGCACCACCATCAAAATGGTGCTTACCAAACCATAAACGGCATATGAAATAAGAAAGTTGAAGTATTCCTTTCCATGAAAGTCCACAAACTCTGATTCATCCTTTTTAATAAGCCAGATGATCAATGGACCAATGAATGCTGTGAAGAAGCTTAATATATAAATAAGAGCTGCCATCATTCTTTCATCTTTCGTCGGCATATTGAAATTCCTCCTTTTCACCGCTCACCCTAAACAAGAGTAAACAGACTGTTAGATTCTATCCTCCTCTATACTTACGTGCACTCTGTCAGAAAGTTTCATCTAATCATGTATTTTTTTTTGAGAACCCTTAAAGAGAAATTCTGCAAACTTCCGGACAGTCCTCATGAAACGTGAAAGGATGGAATATACGTTAAGTAGAGGAGTTTGTCCTTAGTGGACTTGCAGAAAGGTAGTGATGGATTTGAATAAATTTGAAGCCTTTATTCTGGGAATCATACAAGGTTTAACAGAGTTCCTTCCAATCTCAAGCACAGGTCACCTTTATCTCGGAAGGCTTACCTTTGGACTCCAGGAAGCTGGACTTTTCTTGGATACGATGCTTCATATCGGAACGTTGATCGCAGTTCTTGTTGTGTATCAAAAGGAACTTCTCTACATGTTGAGGCACCCCTTTAGTAAATTATCATGGATACTCATCATTGGGACCATCCCGGCTGTGATCGTGGGCTTTTTGTTCGAAGATTTCTTTGACTCAATCTCAAAGACGGGTTCCACGATCGGATGGGAGTTTCTTGCAACGGGATGTATTATGTATTTTGCAGATGGAGTGAGAAATGGCTATAAAAAACTCGATGACCTTTCTTACACAGATGCAGTGGTGATCGGGAGCTTTCAAGCAGCAGCCATCTTCCCGGCGTTATCAAGGTCAGGATTAACCATTGCGGCAGGCTTATTCAGGAAGCTTGACAGGGAAACGGCGGCTTATTTTTCCTTCCTTCTATCTACCCCAGCCATACTTGGTGGAATCGTGCTACAAGGGAAAGAAATGATGGGAGGAACTGTTGAAGCGATCTCTTTTTCAAGTTTAGCCATCGGAACAGTAAGTGCCGCAGTATTCGGATACTTTGCTATCCTTACGATGGTTAATTTTTTGAAAAAGCACTCCCTTAAAATTTTCTCCTACTATGTGTGGGCTCTGGGGCTCTTGATTCTCTTTCTTCAATACTCTGGGATTATGTAGGAGGAACACGATGAACCATGAATCGATCGTACAAATCTTGACACAATTAACTGATTTGGGTTACGCGGGAATCGCACTTGCACTCATGATAGAAGTGATTCCAAGCGAGCTTGTATTAAGCTATGCAGGCTTTATGGTGAATGCCGGTAAACTCTCCTTCATTGGAGCGTTCCTTAGCGGGGTCATCGGGGGCACACTTGCACAACTATTTCTCTATTGGCTTGGCTACTATGGTGGCCGCCCCTTCTTTGAAAAATATGGAAGGTATCTACTTATTCAGCAAAAGCATTTGACGGCTGCTGAAACGTGGTTTGATAAGCATGGTACCATCGTCATTTTCACCGCTCGATTTATTCCGATTGTCCGTCACGCCATTAGTATTCCGGCTGGCATCACCCGAATGCCTCTTTCTACATTTAGTCTTTATACCTTTGCAGCCATGCTTCCCTGGACATTATTGTTTATGGTCATCGGGATGGAGCTGGGTACTCACTGGGAGCACATTGAAGTAATCGGAGTACGCTATATTAAGCCTTTGAGTTTCATTGCAGTAGTTGGAACAGTTCTCTATCTATTTTTTTCCTATTGGAGAAACAAAAGGAAGGATTAACTTCTTTTTTTCCATGAAATTGTTTAAAATAAGAAGGAATAAAGACCCACGAAAGGATTACCTATGAATTCGATACTATTAAAGAACGCAACCATATACCCCATCACATCCAAGCCCATTCAAAAAGGTTCTGTACTCATAGAAGACGGAAAAATCAAACAGATTCACTCACAAAGCATAGAGTCCTTCACCGATGCTTCAGTGTATGATTGCCAGGGGAAATTTCTCTTCCCGGGCTTCATCGACTCCCATACCCACTTAGGGTTGTATGACGAAGGCACCGGTTGGGCAGGAAATGATGCCAATGAAACCATTGAGCCAATGACGCCTCATATCAGGGCTTTTGACGGCGTATATCCATTAGATCCCGGTTTTAAAGATGCTCTGAAGTACGGTGTCACAACAGTTAATGTCATGCCTGGGAGCGCAAATGTAATCGGTGGAACGACTTCTGTGATCAAAACCTATGGATCAACGATTCGATCGATGCTGATTAAGGAAACGTCCGGATTGAAAATCGCCCTTGGGGAGAACCCGAAACGGATTCATAGTAATGGAAACAACGATTCCATTACGAGAATGGGCATTATGGGAATGCTTAGAGAAGCATTTTTCTCAGCCAAATATTGTGATCAACCCGAAGATCTCAGAGTTGCACCTTTAGTATCTGCATTAAAACGTGAAATCCCTGTTCGGATACACGCTCACCGTGCAGATGATATCCTGTCTGCGGTCCGGTTTGCCGACGAGTTCAATTTGGATTTACGCATCGAGCATTGTACAGAAGGTCATCTCATTTCTGAAGAATTTTATGGTAAAAATTTAAAGGTTTCAGTAGGGCCAACCTTTACAAGAAGATCCAAAGTAGAGCTAAAAAACAAAAGCTGGATCACGTATCAAAAATTGACGGAAGCTGGTGTCGAAGTGTCCATTACGACCGACCACCCGTACACTCCGATTCAGTACTTAAATATGTGCGCGGCTATCGCTGTTCGGGAAGGGCTGGACGAACATAAAGCCCTTGAGGGAATCACCATCCTCCCTGCCAGAAACCTTGGTGTATCTGACCGCATCGGTAGTATAGAGGTAAACAAGGATGCCGATTTAGTACTATGGAGCCACCATCCATTTCATTTTATGGCCAAGCCGATTGTAACCTTGGTGAATGGAGAAGTCGCTTATCAAAGTGTGTAGAAATTTGTTAAAAATTTTCATCAAAATTTAGCATTTTACCTATTTCCTTTTTGAGATATTTCGTATATGATACAAATGGATAATATATTTCCGGTTACAAAGACGCGATCAATTCTTATATTGAGCGACTGTAATGAAGGGAAGGCAAAAGGTGCGCCACCAGTTTCTTGACTGGTCTTAGTGGGTTCGATTCCCACCCCGAAATTTTTTAGTTACCATTTAAAAATTTCGAGGGTGGGATCGTACGCAAGTAGACTGCCCTCAAGGAGGGTCTACTATGATCAAGAAACGTGAATTACATGAGTGTCATGAGCTCTATGACCTGATGGTGCACCCGGATGTCTTCCCTTTCGTGCGTCAAAAAGCTCATTCCTATGAGGAGCTTCTCTTCTTAACGAAACAAACGATTGAAGCTGAGGAGCGTGGAGAACTCATTTCCCGTACGATTTTGGACGAATGGGGCAACCCGATCGGAACGATAAACTTATTTGATATTCAAGAAAATGCTGGGTTCCTGGGAACCTGGATTGGCAAACCCTATCATGGAAAAGGATACAATCAACCAGCCAAAGATGCATTCTTCGCTGAACTTTTCTTCGAATTAGGAATGGAAACCATATTCATGAGAATCCGCAAAGTGAATACCCGCTCCCAAAAAGCAGCAGAAAAACTTCCATATGTACTAAAAGCGAACGAAACAAGAAAATCTCTTTACGAACAATTAAATGCTCAAGAAGAGGTATATGATTTATATGAAATCCCCAAAGACTTATACACACTTTATTTATATCAGCTTCAACCTTCCCAAGAAGAAGATCAAGCTTTGGAAGCTTAGGATAAAAACCGATTTCCCTATGAGGAAATCGGTTTTTTGTTTTAAAAACAATCCATATAAGTTCCCCCTCTCTTTCTTCATACATAAATTCAAGTTACATCCGGGAAAGATATAGTGAAGAAAAAGGTTTATAGGAGGGCTTTCACAATGCCTATTCGAATTATTTTAGTCGTACTATCTTGGGGAAGCCTGCTGTTTCTCAAGAAGGAAACCATCATACGCTTTTCTCCCTCTGCGATTTTAGTGAGCTTCATTCTAACAACCATCACATTATGTAACTCGGTTCTAAAGTTTTGGGAGATTCGAGGAAGCAAACAAGAAAAATTGCTTGGTGATTTATCGTTTATTCTGGGTCCGTTCCTTTCTGCTACACTTTGGGTTTTCAGATTAACCTATAGATCCTTTCCACTCTATATGCTCTTAAACCTCTCCATTAATTATATATTTGCCTATCCCCTTACCTCATTTTTCGAGAATAAAGGCATATATAAATTAAAACGGATGAAGAACCATTATATGTACATGCTTACGATCAGCTATTCTATCATTATTTATTGGTATCAATCCCTTATCGAAAATAAATTCATGAACAAGAATGAAGACTTATCCTCTCAGAGATTCAGCGAGAAAACGAACGATATCATCGCAGAAAAATTATTATAGCTCACAAAAAAGGAGCTGCTGATAGTTGACAGCTTATCTTCATTCCAAAAGATAAGCACACACTAACAGGCAGCTCCCATTTTTTATTTCTTTTTCGCTACTTTCTCGAAATACAGATTCCTTACAACATAGGTTTTATAGTTTTCCAATTTTCTTTTTTCTAACGGATGATGACTGATTCCCATCTTTTTAAGCTCCTGAAGGTACCACCCTTTTGAAAATTGATAAGCCATTGTCCTTCTCCCCTTCAACCATTTATATACTATATGCTTAAAGGAGGGTACCATGACTTATTATCGGGACATTGATGAAAGTTCCTCATACATGTCTTGTATGGTATAGGCTTTTTGACTTTTTTCCATGTTGTGGATATAGGTATCTCTGTTTTCCTTTAACTCATTAACTTTCTTGAGGAAGCTCTCTTCGGTTAGCTCTTCTTCTTCAAGTTTTAATGCATAACCATGCTTTACGAAGCTGTTAGCGTTTAGGATTTGATCTCCACGGCTCGCTTCTCTTGATAGGGGGATCAGTAACATTGGTTTTTTCAACGCAAGAAATTCAAAGATCGAATTAGATCCTGCACGTGAGATCACATAATCCGTCATCGCTAAATAGTGAGGAAGATCACCTTTTATGAATTCATATTGCCGGTACCCTTTTTGGGTATAGGTTTCTTCGATATTCCCCTTCCCACAAATGTGGATGATTTGGAAATGGGAAAGGAGTTCATTCAGGTTCCCTCTTACCGCTTCGTTAATTTTTCTTGCACCAAGACTTCCACCCATAATCATCAATACAGGCTTGTCTTCATAATACCCGGTTAAACGTTTTCCTTCACTTGCATCTCCTGTAAACAGCTCTTCACGAATGATCGCTCCTGCACATAATGATTTATCACTTGGAAGTGATTGAACCGTTTCAGGAAAAGTGGTGAAGATTTTGGTGGCAAAAGGAACCGCTAATTTGTTCGCAAGTCCCGGTGTTACATCCGATTCATGAATCGCTACAGGAACCTTTGCAATCTTAGCAGCCATGACGACGGGAACGGAAACAAATCCCCCTTTTGAAAAGATGATGTCTGGTTTCGTCTTACGAATGACGTTTAAAGCATCAAACACACCTTTCATCACTCGAAATGGATCTGAAAAGTTTTTCCATGAAAAATACCTTCGGAGCTTTCCGCTTGAGATGCTTTCATAAGGAATATGGGGAAATTGTTCTGTTATGATTTCCTTTTCGATTCCGTCTTCTGATCCTATATACGTTATCTTCCATCCTTCTTTTTCAAAGTGTGGAATCAATGCTGTATTAACCGTAACGTGGCCTGCTGATCCGCCGCCTGTAAATAAAATGCGTTTACTCATATGTATAAACTCCTAACTTGATTTTCTACTAACCTTATCTTTCATCATTATACACTTTACCAAAAATGTCTGGAGGATAGAACTACGAAAATTTGACAAAAGAATAGGCTCCGTCAACCGGAACCCTTTCAATCTCTGCAACAAACGTGTTGAACGTTGTAATGATTTAATTTAATTAGATAAGACCTTATCTCTTTTCAATATATAATTGGCTACATTTCTTCCGCTGATTGTAACCATTGGAGATCCTCCACCCGGATGAGTCGTTCCTCCAACATAGAAGAGGTGTTCAATGTCCTTGCTAACGTTGGAAGGGCGAAGAAACGCTTCTGTCATCCGGTGGGAAGCCAGGCCATAAAGGGAGCCTTTATAGGCAGAGAATTTGTGTTTGATCGTATTCGGCGTGAATACCCTCTCTACTTCTAATGAGTTCCGAATTGGCAGCCCCTTTTCTTCTAATTTCTGATAAATCTTCTCTTTATACGCCTCGGCTTGTTCATCAGTCACCTCGACGGCTGGAGCATTCACAAGAATAAATAAATTACTTCCCTTGGTGATGTTAGGATCTGTGGCAGCTGAATGGCTAATATAGATGGTCGGGTCACTGGGCAGCTCTTTCTTCATGAAAATTTGCGAGAACTCCTTTTGATAATCTTCTGTGAAATACACTTGGTGATGATGAACGGAATCCTGATAGGCTCGTAACCCTGCCAAAATGACAAAAGCGGAAATGGAAGGTTCATAGGAGTCCAGCTTCCTATCAGGATGGCTTGGTCGCTCTTTCTCTTCAATAAGATTCTTCGTAGCCGTGATAAAATCCCCATTCACAATCACATCATGGGCAGGTACCGTTTCACCATTTTCTGTTACAACCCCCACTGCTCTTTTTTCCTCCACTATAATCTCTTTTATTCTTATGCCCAGATGAACCTTGCCTCCCAGTTCTTCAAAGAATCGGTAGAAGCCTTTTGCAATCTCTGGGTTTCCACCTATCGTATAATACACCCCTTCTTTCATCTCGAGATGGCCGATCAACGAGAAGGTCGCCGGGCACTCATATGGTGAAGATCCAATATATGTCGCATAACGATTAAACACTTTCAACACATCTTCATCCTGAAAGAACCTTCGGTGAAAATGATCCATCTTTTCAAAGGGACGGACCTTCATAAAGCTGTAGGATAGCTGCGGTGCGAGGTAATCCCGCCATGAACCAAAAACCCGATAGAAAAATCCCCGCTCGGCTAATGTGTATAGCTTTTCCACTTCCCTTAAATACTCTTTGTAATGAGATGCCCCGTACGGATCGAGTTTTTCAAGTTCCGTAATCATTTCCTCCGGGTCCGCTGATTGATATAGAATTCTCCCATTGTGAAAGACATTTTTTGTATGTTTTACAAGCCTTTCAAACTGAAAATAATGAGAAGAGTCTCCTCCTGCATCATTGATCACCGATTGAAATACTTCAGGCATGGTAATGGTATTAGGTCCAAAATCAAAGGTATACTCCTCGATTTCAACAGGCATCATTTTCCCTCCAGGATGAAGGTTCTCTTCTATGATCGTTACATTATAGCCTTTACTTTGGAGAGAAATACCTGCGGACAATCCCCCTAATCCACCTCCAATAATGACGATATCCTTCATGAATAGGTCCTCCCCTTCCAAGCGTATCCCTGTTTCTTCATTCCTCGCAGCATCGAAGCCCACATAATGATGATAAAGCTTATAGAAGCAATCGGCATGATAAGAAAATGCCACCTGGATTGATTGGATGCAATATCAATCATGAGGGTTTGTACCCATATCGCAACCAGCGGAACACAATAGCTCCATTCCCCTGCCATTAATCCATATAGGAACAGGGGAAGGGGCAATATGTAAAATACGAAGTAAAAAAGGGAAAGCAGAAAAACGGAAATTGGAGTTCTCCCTAATCCTATATAAATATTTTTTAAGAAACCCTCCCATACTTCCTTATTGGTATCATACATATGGCATGTCACGTCATATGTATTGTTGACGATTGTTACCTTCCAACCCTTTTCTTTCACTTTCCTCGCAATATGCACATCTTCTAATAAAGACGATTTCACTGCTTCATGACCACCGCACTCTTCATACGCTTCCTTCTTAAAAAACATAAAGGCCCCGTGAGCAGCGGTAAATGCTTTATTCGTCGTATGATTGGCAACTGCAATGGGTAAATGAAAGTATACCAGGAAGTGTTGAAAGGGAACCAGCATCTTACTGAGTAAAGTAGGTATGGGAAATTGCGGAAATCCCGTTACAAGCCCTGCATTGTATTGGTTCATCTGGAACAATACTTTCTCAATGATGGACGGGGACACCCTGACATCTGCATCAAGGAATAAATAATATGTTCCTCGGGCATGCTGACCCAGCTCCTTGCATGCATGGACCTTCCCCACCCATCCTTTTGGGAGTGGCTTTCCGTTGATGATTTTAAAGCGGGAATCCCCTTTGGTTAATTGGAATAGGAGTTCAGGGGTACGATCCGTTGAGCCATCATCTAATATGATAAATTCAACAGGTGAATGGGCAATCTTCTTAATACTTTCAATTAAACCTTCCACATTTCTTTCTTCATTCCTCATAGGAACAAGTACAGAAACAAGTTCATTCGAAGACAATTTACGAGAAAGCTTCGGTAAAAAGAGTAGATTGATGAACGTGACCAGAACAAACATGAACGTGATGAAGATAAAATAATTCAATGTCTTTACACCTCTACTTCCTTCTTTTCCAAAAGCTCAACCATTCACTATTCGTAGGAAAACCTTTTAGTAATAATTCAAAGCTTGAAATATCTTCATTTATGATATCGGACTTTAGGGACTCGATCCTTTTTTCCATAACAGTCCTTAGACAGTCTGTAAGCTCTTTTCTTGAATAATGCTTATTGTGATCTACTCCCTCATCACAGATTCTGATAAATAATTCAGGCCTTTGATCATGACGAAATGTGTAGTAGAACGTGACCAACGATACCTTTATTTCGGGATTACGTTCACTTAAGAAGCTTGGACCACTCATAAATGAAATAGGCCTCTTCTCAAGATGCTCTTCCTTGCCCTGCGGAAAGATCCAGACAGTTTTCTTCTCTTGCAGGCACTTCTCAGCAAACTTTAAGGAAGAGACCAAATCTTTGGGTGAGTCGGGGTTTACTGAGAATGCCCCGATTTTACGGAAAAAAGAGAAATCTTCCATCCCTTTCTGACTCATCATGGCGTAGCTGTCTTCTTTTACAACATAATGATTCAAGTAAAAGACCATCAATCCGTCCCACCAGCTTGAATGGTTTGCGAGTATCAAGTGACCGGAAGGAGATTTTCCAGACTCCCTGTGATCATCGATCCAAACACGATAAAAATGTTTCTTCAGCTGATAGGTAAGGTAGTGGGCCAAGAGGCGTTGAAATCTCCTGCTTTTTTTCGGTTCGATCATACTACCTTCTCCAATCGTTTTCTAAGTAAGAGAGACACACCGTAAAATGCAAGCGTAACCCAAACAGCCAGCCAAAGCCCTTCCACGATTGCCGTCACGATAAACATAAAGATCACGAGGTAATACAACCGTCTCATCCGCGAGCTCCAATGTGAAGAAACACCCTCGTGTTTTATCAAATAGTACAGGAAAAATTGAATGAAGAACGAAACAAAAAACCAGCCTAAGAAATTTTGAGTTGGAATATCATAATACATCCCTTCCTCATCCCATATCCAGTATTCCCGGCCTTTAAAAGCCACCGGATCAATAATCAGGTCCATCGTCACCGCTAAAATGGACGTAACTGTGCTATAGATAAACGCTGCCATTACAGTCTTTCTTCGGGATAGCAGGAATTCATAGTGTGCCATACTCGTGAAGATCACCATGACCCAGGCAAAGCCTATGGTGATGGGTACGCCAACCAGCTGAAAACCAAAGTCTTTTTCATAATGATAAGAGCCAAATATCAGACCATAATGAACGCCTAATGACTCTGCAAAAATCGTAAGCAGCATAATACACAACGCGATGATGGCCCCGATTTGTCCTCCCAATTTCTTCATTGCATAAAGAATAGCCAAAAAACCGGCCAAATATAAGAAAACGGCATTCGCCCATTGAAGGGATGGAGGAAGCCAATCAAGAGAAACAAGGATAATCCCCACTCCGTACCATATAAGAAATACGATCCAAATCCAGTCCTGCCATTCTTTAGTCATTATCTTCCTCTCCCACATGCTCTTTCTTTTCAACATCAATTATATAAGAGTGCAATGTTTAAATGCATATTTAACTCTCTGTCTCTCTAAAATGTGATACAGTATGATAGTGAATTTATCAAAAGCTCAAGGGAGTTATTCAAAGGAGTTCATTTTATGAGAGAAACCCATTCAGTCAAGGATAAAATCAAACAATTATCCATTATACTCATTCCCATTCTGGTCACCCAGTTGGGAATGTTTGCAATGAATTTTTTCGACACCATCATGTCAGGAAAGTATTCTCCGATAGACCTGGCCGGTGTTGCCATAGGTTCCTCCCTTTGGGTACCGGTATTTACAGGGTTAAGCGGCATCCTTCTAGCGGTTACCCCAATCGTCGCTCAATTAATAGGAGGAGGAAATAAGAAAGATGTTCCCCACACTGTGCTTCAAGGTGTATATGCAGCCATTGCTCTATCACTTTTCGTGATGATTATCGGTGCATTCGTTCTTAATCCAATTCTGAATGGAATGAATATTGAAACACAGGTCCGTACTGTTGCTAAAGATTATCTCATTGCCCTTTCATTCGGGATGATTCCATTATTCATCTACAATGTACTGAGATCATTTATTGATGCCCTGGGAATGACAAGGGTCACCATGTTTATTACATTGCTTTCCCTTCCGATAAATGTCGTATTTAATTATTTATTGATATTTGGAAAACTCGGTTTCCCTGCATTAGGAGGAGTCGGCGCTGGTTATGCTTCAGCTATCACCTATTGGGTCATTACACTCATTGCTTTTTGGGTTGTGCATACAAAAAGACCATTTAATCAATACTTTATCTTCAAAACCATCCATA
Organism: Rossellomorea sp. y25; assembly: GCF_038049935.1. Classification (NCBI taxonomy): domain Bacteria; kingdom Bacillati; phylum Bacillota; class Bacilli; order Caryophanales; family Bacillaceae; genus Rossellomorea; species Rossellomorea sp. y25. The sequence goes on from NZ_CP145886.1 coordinate 2,670,270, forward strand.
AACCTGACCTCTCTAAATGGAAAGAGCTCTTTCAAATTGGGGTGCCGATCGGTCTATCTATTTTCTTTGAAGTAAGCATCTTTTCTGCTGTTACTTTATTGATGAGCAATTATGATACAGTCGTGATAGCAGCTCATCAAGCAGCGATCAATTTTGCATCCTTTCTCTATATGATCCCGCTCAGTATTTCCATGGCATTAACCATCGTTGTAGGGTTTGAGGTGGGAGCGAAAAGGCTGCGGGATGCAAAGATTTATAGCTGGATGGGGGTAAGCTTTGCATTACTATTGGCAGTCATATATGGTGTGATTTTGCTCGTGTTCCGATCAGAAATCTCGTACCTCTATTCAGATGATGCATATGTATTGGAATTAACGGCTCATTTTTTATTGTATGCTGTGTTCTTCCAGCTATCAGATGCCATTCAGGCTCCAGTACAAGGGGCGCTCAGAGGATACAAGGATGTCAATATCACCTTTATGATGGCACTCATATCCTACTGGGTGATTGGATTACCGCTTGGTTATGTTCTAGCCAACTACACTGCCTTTGGTCCGTACGGGTATTGGCTCGGCCTGACATCCGGCTTAACTGCAGGAGCCATCACGTTATCAGCCAGGCTCCTATTCATTCAGAATAAGTATAGAAAGCAATATAGTCTTATAAAACAATAAACACATCATTTAAATCCAATAGACATGGCAGATTTTTTTCTGCTGTGTCTATTTACTCCTTCACTGACGAAATACCTTTCCAAGCACATCCTTGCCCCCTGTAACAGGAATAATGGAACCGGTAATAAAATCGGATTCTTCCTGACATAGAAAAGAAATGATTCTCGAAAGGTCTTCACCCGTTCCAGGACGCCCCACCGGTGTGTTAGAATCATGATGTTCTTTCGCTTTATGAATCTCTTCTTCTTTCCATTCCCCAACGATGTCCCCGGGGCAGACCATGTTCGCCGTTATTCCATTACGCGCTTCTTCGATAGATATGGTTTTCGTAAAGGAAGCAAGTCCTGCTTTTGATGCCGCAAACGCGGAACGATAGATCCAGCCTGGTGATGTTTCAACTCGATCATATCCAAACGTGATAATTCTTCCCCATTTCTTTTCCCTCATTTTAGGAATAATCAACCTTGATAAGTAGAAAACACTATTTAAATTTCCGTTTACTATGTAGTTCCATTCTTCTGGGGAATAGTCAGTAAATGACTTCCGCTCTTTCACGTAGGGACCTGCATTATGAATTAAGATATCGACACTTTCCACTTCATTCAGAATTTCTGTTACCATTCGCTCACATTCTTCAGGTACAGAAATATCACCCTTGATGGCTATTAATTTATTGTTATATTTCCCCATCAAATGGGAAACCAGATTCTCAACAATTTGATCATTTTGTCTGTAGTTAATGATAACGGTATATCCTTGTTTCGAGAATTCCTCTACCGTTCGCCGACCGATCCCCTTCGATCCTCCCGTTATAAACACAACTTTTTCTTTCATCAAGTTCACTCCACGTACTCGTTATACTTCAATAGTAAGAATGATTATGTTGAATTGCAAATGTAAGCTCTTTAATAATGCATTCATATTCGACAATAGCCCCATTTTTTGTATATTTTATTTTGATTAGATTAAAATAACCTAAACGGGCTTCATCCTTTTTCGTACACAAAAAAAACAACCTCTCCATAAGAGAGGCTGCTTTCATGATTGTGTTATATTATTTACCAATGAACTGTTGAGTCCAGTAGTTACCGTTTTCTACATGTCCTACACCGATGTGAGTGTAGTTAGAGCTTAAGATATTTTTACGGTGACCATCACTGTCCATCCATGCTTGTACTACTTCTTCTGGAGTAGGTTGACCCATAGCGATGTTTTCACCGGCAGAGCTGTATTGAATGCCGAACTGCTTCATCATGTCGAATGGTGAACCATAAGTCGGGCTATCATGAGAGAAGTAGTTATTCGCTTGCATATCACGAGACTTTTCACGTGCAACTTTGCTTAACTCAGTATCTACTTTAAGCGCTGGAAGACCTTGCTTTGCACGCTCTTGGTTCGTTAACTCCACTACTTTCTGCTCGTATTGACTTAATTGACCTGTTTCTTCACTTACCTTTTGTTCTGGTTGTTGTTTCTGTTCGTTTGCTGCAGGTGCAGGAGCAGGAGCTTCTGCTTTTGGTGCTTCTTGTTTTTCAGGAGCTGGTGCTGGTGCTGGTGCCTCTGCTTTTGGTGCTTCAGCTTTCGGTGCTTCCTTAGCTGGCGCTGGTGCAGCCTGGGCTTGAGGAGCTTGTCCTTTTAATAGCTCTTGTACATTAATATTCTTACCATCAATTTGAAATTTTGATAGAGTATCTTGTACAAATTTATTTAAATCTTCTTGATTACCATTATATTTAAAAGTGTTCACCTGTTGTGAAACCTTATCTGGAGTTGGACATGGTGCTTCAGCCCCAGCTTTTCCTGCTGCGAATGGTGCTGCTAATAGTGTAAATGCTGTTGCTGTTGAAACCATCATTTTCTTGTTCATAAAAATGAATTCCTCCTTAGTGAATGTGTTTTTCTTGCTGCACATTCATCATACCACCCCGTTTTTGTTACATTTACGGGAGATCTTGGTAACTAGATATCAATTGTTCTATTATGAAAGACAATTTTCCTATAGTACTATAGTAATCATTGATTCTAGTAGGGAGAAAGTATATTTGAAATGATTTACTTACATTTCCAATGGTTGTATTATTTAGCTCAGGAAACTAATTATTACCTGTATATCAGTATTGACAGCTTTTGAGCAGACCCAATTTTGTAACGGATGTTACAGTTACATTTCACAGAAAGCGCGATTTCACCCTAAAGATAGGTATTCTTTGCATTTTTTGTCAGATTCAACAATAATATATCCTTTGACCTGAAACCCAAGACGTTTTAGTTGTCTAACGCCCACATTGCATTCTATAAGATTACTCCCCATTACCACGATAGGACCATTAGGGATATCGTGTGAGTGCCTTCCTATATATCCACACGGGATCGCTATAATGTTATCGTAATCTTCTTTAGAGGAATCCTGATAATCCCGGACATCAACGACTACATGTCGGGAAGTTACCTCAAGAGAAGACCATTGTTTTGTTCTCACAGGGAAATATCGATAATACATCATATAAGAAAGTACACTAAAGAGAATTAAGCTTATTACTAGCATACTGGCATCATCCTTTTTAATAATCTAATCATCATTATATACCTACACAGGTATATAATGAAGAAAAATGCTCAGAATGGGATGACTAATGTCTATCACTTGTCCTAATTTGCTATAACACAGCACCTAAATGTTAATATGTATCTTCAATCAATCGTAAGACCATTTCAAGATGTAGCTTTATTAAAGCAACTTTCTCTTCACTCGTCAGGTCCGATTCAATAATTCTCTTCGTAGCTGAGAGGTATTTTTCTTCTTTTGATTTACGCACTCTTGGATGACTATTGCCGTCCAATAGTTCACGTTTAATCGCTTCCTTCAGGATATTTTCTGAAGAAGCACCTTCACTTATTAACAATCGGTTTTTCCAGATCTGCCTGTAGGCTTCTAATAATACATCGAAAGATTCTAATGTCATATCCAAACAACCTTTACATAAAAAGTTAAATCATAAAGCATACTAGAAAAAAACGAAGAAAGGTGATGTACATGACTACACCCTATCGCTGTCCCAGCTGTAAAACAAATCGCACTCGATTTAATATTATACAACAAGTATCTCAGAGTGTGAAACTTGATCCTGCCTCTGGAGAAGTTGTTCAGAGTTATGAAGAAGGGCAGCTCGAGCCCTTTCATCTTGCATACAATGGACCTGATTTAAAAGTTCAATGTGCCGCTTGCGGTTTAGTAGAGGATGAAATGACGTTTAAGAAGTTTGGAGAAAGTACAATGTAAGGCATACAAAAAGGGTAACTGGATGACTCTGTCTCTCCGACAGATCTATCCGGTCACCCTTTTTGTATTTAGTGCTCATGCCAATTAATGATTGGATGCTTCTTTAAGCTTAGTTTCTTTTTCTTCTTCTGTTACATCTTTATTCGACATACGTAAAGGGATTTCTTCCATAAAGAACGTTAATACAAAACCAAAGAGAAGAATGATAGCACCGATAAAGAAGACATTCGTTAAAGCGAAACTTAACGCCTCTCTCACACCTTCGAGAATGGTTGCGTATATCCCTTGGAATTCTTTCGGTAATGTTGATTGTAATTCTTTTAATTTCTCACCATTCATAATGTTTTGAGGATCCTGAAGCTGCTTCAGTACTCCTGATGTTTCAGGATTCGTAAGTAGAGGTGAGTCTTTCACATCTGACATTTTCTCATTCATTTTTGAAGACATGGAAGTATTCATCACGGTACCCATGATGGCTACACCAATCGTACCTCCGATTTGTCTGAATAATTGAGTGGCAGCGGTAGCCACACCAAGGAACTTATGCTGAACAGCGTTTTGAACGGTTAAAGTGAAAACCGGGAAGCTCAGCCCAAGACCTGTTCCTACTATAATAATATTGATTAGAGCCGTTGTATTGGTTGTGTTCGTATCCATAAAGGATAAAAGTATCATTCCTGCACTCATTACGAACAAACCGATTAGGGCTAGAAATTTATATCTGCCTGTCTTCGTGATGATCTGTCCACCAACTGTACTCGCGATCACCATACTTAATGTCATCGGCATCATCACCAAGCCCGACTTAGTGGCAGATGTCCCCATGACCCCTTGAATAAAGAACGGCATATACATGATGGCTCCAAACATTCCTGCTCCCAGGATAAATCCAATGATATTTGATAATGTGAAAATTTTATTTTTGAACAATTGAAGTGGAAGTACAGGATTGCTTGCTCTCTTTTCCGTAATGATAAATAAGACAAAAGATACCACCGTTGCTGACAGTAAACCTATAATCGGAAGGGAAACCCACTCATAATCATTTCCACCCCACGTAAAGGCCAATAATAATGGAATAATCGTCAGAGTAAGCATAATGGAACCTAAGTAGTCCACTTTCAATCCTCTATTTGGTTTCTGTGAAGGGAACATTTTATAAATCATTCCAAAGGCAATGAAACCAACAGGAAGGAACACCCAGAATACCCAGTGCCAGTCTGCATTATCAACAATCCAGCCACCTAATGTAGGACCGAACACACTTGCCAGACCAAATACACTGCTCATTAATCCCTGCCATTTCCCTCGTTCCCTTGGAGAGAATAAGTCCCCGACGGCCGTAAACGCAGTAGACATGATCATACCCGCTCCAAAACCTTGAATTCCTCTGAAAATGATTAATTGAAGGATTGATGATGAAAGTCCATTCAAGAATGAACCAATCATAAACACACCAATACCTAGTAGGATGAATGGCTTTCTTCCATACATATCAGATAATTTTCCTACTAAGATGGCCGTTACCGAACTGGTTAACATAAAGATTGTAAAAACCCAGCTATAGTAGTCAAGCCCACCAATCTCAGAAATGATTCTTGGTAATGCGGTCCCCACTATCGTTTGATTCAATGCCGCAAATAACATGGCTGACATGATGGCTATCATGATCATTACTTTTTTTCGATGTTCTAAGTGCTCCATTTTTAAGTCTCCCTTAATATTTATGATAAGAATAATTCACTTACTTAAGTAATTAAGCATAATAGAAGGGATGACCCATTCCGGTCAACCCTTGCTCCCTCATGCTTACACTTATTACTTGCGATTCGATGCTAATAGCTTTTCAAACAGTTCAATCAGGTGGTTAATCTCTTCTTTATCAAATTTCACAAATAGTTCCTGAAAGTATTGAGTCTTTTTTTCTTCACATTTAGCCAGCATATCAACGCCCTGAGGTGTCAGAGCTAACTCTACTACTCTACGATCTTCGTTAGACCGCATTCTTGTGATATAGCCTTTTTCTACTAATGTATCCGTAATGGAAGTGATGTGACTTGCCGATACTTCCATACGTTTGGATATTTCCGAGGATTTCAATGCCCCATTCTCGCTAATGAGCTGAAGTACCCGAAATTCTCCATTGGAAATGAACTCACCAAAGATGGTTCGAATATCTGATTTCATCATTCTAAAAACGGATCGGAATAATCCCTCTAACTCGTACATTTCTTTTCCCACTAAAATCGACCTTTCTCACTTCTTGCACTAAATAAATAGTTCACTAAGTTAACTATTATAGTTTAAACATTTTCTTCTAATCTGTCAATGGTTATGAACCAGTCAAGATCATGACGGTTCTGACTCCCATCTTGGAGAATAAAATGATACTGATCGATAGTCCGATCCCACATAGGAGACCGGTCAGCAACCGTAACGGATTCGTACTGGTTCTCCAGTTCCACTTCTGGGTGTATCCATCTGCCAGTAGGGGGAAGATGAGCATCCCCACATAAAGCAAATGAACGAATGTTACCAAAGGGAAATACAACCAAACGAACGGGATCCCGATTAGGATTCCCAAGAGAATTCCCATACAGCGAAAGCATAAGGGAAATTGCTTCCCCCTGACGACGAGTGAGCGTTCTCGTATTCTGTGACAGGGCATAAAGGATAATGTAAGGATGGCTTTCACTTCCTTCCCCTCCTATGGACTGCAGTCCGGTGTGCAATCACAGTCCGGTGAATCACAATCAAATTTCTTTCCTAAGCGTGGAGAAGGAATGCAGTCAGGGGAATAAATTGCACAGTCCCAACAGTCATAAGCTCTATCCCTTTTATGTTTTTTCCGCTGATAGTACACGATCGTTGTTATAAACATAATCACACTGAACCCAATTAATCCAATAAAGATAACGAATTGCAGTTTCGTTTCATACATGCTTAAACCATACATTCCACTGATAAATAAGATTAGTTCTATACTAAACAATAGAAACACCATATAACGTTTCTCCTCACCTTAGGTTATTCCGTTATGTCTATCTCCTGCAAAGAACGTATTATTTCTGATTTATGTAAGTTTTCTCCAATTATGACAAAATTGGTTGGGTACTTCATATCTCCAGGCATGAACAGCGGCATGCCATATGAATATTGAAACAAGGTTGGATTTTTGCGTCCCTGTAATGGAACATAACCCTTCATTCTGTAAATGCCATCAGGTTGGTTTTTCACCCATTCCTCAAATGCTTCTCCTCTCACTGTTCCATCAAAGGAATATACGATCGCTTGTAAGGATAAATGTTCACCGATGGATGCTTTCTCATAGGAACCGCTCCTGTGATCAGCTTTCAAAGTGAATAAATCTTTCATCGACACCTTTGAATAGTTCGTTAAATATACCTTAGCATTGGGGTTAATTTGCTGAAGGTCATATGAGAATGTCCCTTGCTCCATTTCTGAAAGCAAATCCGTTTTATTCGCGACAATATATTGAGCATGACGAATCTGTTCTCTCATCAGATGTAAAACAGCTGGACTAAATTCATCCCTGTTTCTCCACTGTAAACCATCCACCACAGTAACAATCCCTCTAAATTCGAATTGATCGGCAAACAGAGGAGAAAGGATGGAATCGACCACCTCAACAGGATGTGCTGCTCCTGTCGTTTCTATCACTAATACATCGAAATCCTCGTTCATTAACAATTCCTGAAGCTGAGACTCCAGCTTTTCTGAAATGGTGCAGCAAATACATCCATCAAGCAACTCTCTTAAAGCCGTATCTTTTTCAACTTCATCACTATCAATGGAGACACTTCCCAGTTCATTCATTAAGACAGCCGGTTTTTTATTTTGATCCTTTAAGGACTCCAGCAATCCTTTTAGTAACGTCGTTTTTCCACTTCCAAGAAATCCGGATAGTATATAAACATCTTTCTTCATTTAATCTTCCTCTCTATAGATCCTATACATATTCTATTAGAAAGTGCTTATGAACACAACGAACCAAAGCATCCACACCAACTATTTATGTAAAAGGGAGAATAGAGGATGAAGATTCTTTAGTAAAAAAGCGATTTCTTATTTTTACACGCATAGAATGAATAGACAGGAACCGCGACACTAAAGGATTATCTCTGGATGTCCCTTGTATCTTGTAGCTTTCAATAATAGCTGCTTCATTGCAGCCGAAATTATAAACAGTTAAAACTTTAAAGGTGGGGTTGTCATTGTACTACGAGAAGATTGTTCCGCTTAAACTTAGGGACTTTTTGAAGAATCCTTCTCATGAAACGTTGAAGGATCTGTTACTTCATAATACGGGCGAAACAGATTACGTTGATTTCAAATCAGATTGGATTGAATTCACAAAAATGGCGAAGCATATCCTCGCTATCTCCAATACGGGAGGCGGATGCATAATTGTAGGAGTGATGCAATATGATGATGGATCGTTAGAATTAAAGGGATTGACGGATGAGGAATTTTTAGATAAAGCAGATGTTGATAATAAACTGCAGCATCTGCTTCCTAAATATTTACGATACAGGACGGAGGATTTCATTTTCTCTAAAGGTATCCATCCATTGTTGGACTTAAAACGATTTCAGGTTCTTATCATTGATTATGATCCGCGTTATGTTCCCTATACTTCTATTGTGACCAGAGGTGAATTAAGGTATGGGGCCATATATGCGAGACAAGGGACGAAGACAATTGAAGCTACACACGAAAAGTTGGTGGACGTGATTCTTCGCAAAGTCCAGTCCGGTGGATCTGATAGTGATGAGCGTACATTAAAAGAGCATCTGGAACATCTTAAAATCCTGCATCTGGAACATAATCAAACTGAGGATTTGAAGTTCAAAAAATATCTACACGATTTAATTGTAAGAAAAATGAAAAAGATAGAAACCTTTCTTGACCTGGATTCTTCTGAGTTTCATTCTTGGTAAATCACTCAACTGTATTTAGAAAATCCCTGATAGCTTCTTGATTCTTTTGTTCGTCCATATCTAAAACCAGTCCTGCATTTACAGTCGAAAGGTCAGTAAAACTTCCTTCTACCGGTACACGAAGTGTGTCCACACGATTCACGGGTTTCAGCATTAATGACATACCATACTTTATCACTTCACTAATAGGCGTAGAGGTTTCTACGTTTTTTAAACCTTCTCTCATTAGGGAAACAACGGTTGTAATTCCTTCTCCGGACTGCATTTGCTCCATAAGACTTTTTTCTGCCAAAGCCATGATTTCCTGCTGCCGCTCCACTCGTCCAAAATCGCTTTTTATGTCTCCCCTAAACCTCACATATTGTAAGATTTCTTCTCCTTTTAATACTTGCTTCCCGGGATCCTTCGCCCATTTCCAATACTTGATCATCGGTTCTGACACTGTAACCCCGACCCCTTCTGGAAAAACGAGATCCATCATGTTTATGAAATCATTAAAATTCACTTTCACGGAATGGTGAATATCTATGTTGAAATTATTTTTTATCGTTTCGGCCAGGAGCTCTTCTCCCCCCCACGTATACGCATGATTAATTTTGCTCTTTTCAAATCCAGGGATGTTTACGAATGTATCCCTCATGATGGAAACAATCTTAATGGATGTCGATTGTGGCGTATATTGAGCAACCATTAAAACATCTGCACGGGCAGGTTCGTTTTTTCGTTGATCTGAACCGATTAGAAGGACATTAACAGGAGATTTTTTTTCCTGAAGGACTAAAGGAAAAATCGATTCATTATTTTCATCTAAGAAACGCTTTTGCGATTGAACTTCTTCTTTTGGTACCGGTTGTTCGCTCCCACCCCAGAAAGGCGAACAACTTACAACAATGAATACAGAAAATAATAGAGCCAATAGTAATGCTGTTTTTTTCATAAGATCACCTCATATATACTCTCATTGTTGGTACATCTCATATATTCTATACGAGTAAGAAGAAACCAATAGCCAAAAAAAGATCTCAGGTGCTTTCACCTGAGATCTTCTACTTAATTATTTTTGTTTAATTCTTCAATCGCTCTTTTCACTTGCGGATCGTTTTCTTTTAGTTTATCTCGGAGATTGGACATAAGCTTAACCGTCGTCTCAGCATTTAACGTTCCAGTTACCTCTAGTTCATTCTTTTCCTGGAACTGCTTAACCGCTTTTGTTGTGTCCTCATCGTAATATCCATCAACGTTTCCTGGATTCAGGTCGAGAGCATTGAGCATTTGCTCTGCTGTTTTTACCTGATCCGATAAGTCTGATTCTTTAAGTTCTTTATCCGGATTGATATATGGAAGCTGTGCATAATCTGGCATTTTCGCTTCAATATCAGGTGTGATTCCTTTTTCATGTATCCAATTGCCATCAGGTGTTAACCACTTAGCCGTTGTGAATTTCATGTTAGAACCATCTTTAAAGGTTTCGGCTGTTTGAACCGTTCCCTTACCAAAGGTTTTTGTTCCAACAAGAGGAATATCGTTTGACTCACTTACAGCGGCTGCTAAGATTTCTGCAGCACTTGCGCTTCCTCCATCAACGAGAACGGCTGTTGGCACGCCTATTTTCTGCCCGGATTCGGAAACATACTTTTCCACTTTCCCGTTGCTGTCTTCTACTTGGAATAGAACTTCGCCTTCCGGTACAAACAAGTTAGAGATTTTCACAGCTTGATCCAGTAATCCACCTGGATTCTGTCTTAAATCAAGAACAAGTTTTTTCATGCCTTTATCGTTCATCTCATTTAATGCTTCAGTTAATTCTTTATACGTATTCTCTGAAAAGCTCGTAATTTGGATTTCAGCTACACCATTTTCTTTCATTTCTGCATAAACGGTTTCAATTGGAATCTCATCTCTGGTGATGGTAACTTGCATTGGCTTATCCTGCCCTGGTCGCTGAATGGTAAGTGTAACCTTTGTCCCTTTTTCTCCACGAATGAGGAGAACCGCATCGGTTACAGACATTCCTTGAATACTTTTGTCATCCACTTTAGTGATTGTATCATTCGGTTGCAAACCAGCTTTCTCTGCCGGTGAACCTTTTATTGGAGAAACGATGGATATATATCCTTCTTTCTCCTGTATTTCTGCACCAATCCCCTCAAATGAAGAGGAGATGCTTTCCTGGAACTTTTCTGCTTCTTCGACATTCATATAATCAGAATAAGGATCACCGACGCTATCAAGCATTCCATTAATAGCACCATTTACTAAAGTGTCCTGATCAAGATCTTTATAATAATTCTCATTTAACTTATCATAGGCTTCATAAAGTTTTTGAAATTCTGAACGTTCTGTAACCCCTACATTGACCGCTTTTTCATCTCCGAATGCCAGTGCAAATGTTGTAATTCCTGCCGTTGCAAATACAAGGAAGAACAGGAGCATAACAAATTTAAACTTCTTAATTTTTATAAAATTTGAATGGGTTTCTTGTTGTGACTGATCCGTCTTATCTTGTTCCAAAGCTTCCACCACTTTCGTTGCTATGTATCTTGTGTGAATTTATCGTCTACAATATCATGAAACATCTATCTTTAGCAATCATAAGCTCATAACTTCTTTATTCTATCAGCTTTTTAATATTAACGAAAGGAAAATCCATTGTCATGATTATGATGTGTCAAAATCGTTGTAAAAAAACCTACTGTACTGACAGCAAATAAAGAATATAAGAAAGACTCCATACCGATGATCGGCCAGCCAACTACCAGCACTATGCTATCAAAGACAAAGATTAATTTCCCCACATTAAAGTGGAAGTTTTTTCCGATCAATTGAGCTAGTAAGTCGGAACCGCCTGTTGCAGAGTTTCCTTTTAGCATTAGTCCGATTCCGATTCCAACGAAGGTCCCACCTAAAAAGGCGCTCATAAGGGGAGGCAAAGTGAAAATATTTTTCCATTGATAAAAAAAGTCTATCATTAATGAGGATAACCAGAGGCCATGGATACTATTATAGAAAAGCTTTCTGTCCACGAAAAAAGCCAGCATATATAATGGAACACTCAAAAGGATGATCGTAAGTCCCGGCTTAAAACCAAACCAATAATGGGCAATTAGTCCAACCCCAATCATTCCCCCATCCAGGAAATGGTGAGGCACGAAAAAAAGATCAATTCCGATCCCTACAAACACACTTCCTATAATAATAATGCTAAAAGTTCTCAACATCCGTTTCACCCGCTCACCTCAAATTGGACAGCCCCTATTATTGTTGTATGTAAGAAAGTGAGAAAACAGAACAAAAGCGGAGAGGGGGTGGGCAGCGGCGAGTTTCCTTAAAGGCAATATTACATATGACAAACACCAAAAGGGTCAGAAACCCAAAGCTCCTGACCCTTCAAAATCATTAAATCTTTTTCACATTGTTAAAATACTCTTCTAAAGACCAATCGTTTTCATGAATGACTTTAGCTGCATCCTTACCTACATATCTAAAATGCCAAGGCTCATATTGATACTGTGTAATCGAAACCTTATCTTCCGGATAACGGAGGATGAACCCATATTTATAGGCGTTCTCAGCAAGCCACTTGCCTTCCTTCGTATCGGCAAATTCAATGTTTACCTGGAAGTTATTGCTTTGACTCGAGATATCCATTGCTAAACCTGATTGATGCTCACTTTGTCCCGGCGGTGCTACGGCCATTACGGCTTTTTCTTCTCCGAACTGAGCAATTTCTCTTTCCAGCAGCATTTTTTGATATTCATACGAACGATAGCCTGAAATAGCTGTCAGCATAACACCATGTGCTTTAGCCTCAGCGAACATTTTCTCCAGCTGCTCTGCCGCTTCTTTACGAAGATATGCCTTTTCTAGTTCTTGATTACCAAATACGAACGGAACATTTGGGCGGACCAAATCAGTTGGTTTGTATTCATTTAATGCGTATTCCTTATTCACAAGAGCTAAAAGGTTGGAGGGATTTTGTATTATTTGTTTTCCGTCCACTACTTTCACTTCATTGAAGTATTGGGACTCTAATTGTAGTTCTGGAGGAACTGCTTCTTCCTCTGAAGGAGCAGGTTGTTCTTCTTCCGTTTGTCCATCCGGCTGATCTTGTGGAATTTGTTGCTTCGGTTCCTCTTTTTTCGTTTCTTGCTGTTTTTGGCCAAATAAATCCTCTGACCAATCTTGTACTTGCGAACATCCCGATAAGATAATCAAGGAAGCAGCAGTTACGAAGATGATCTTTTTCATACTTTCACCTAGTTTCTCTATAATAGTTCCATCCTTAATCTTACCATGTATCAGGTTTTCTGTAAGCAGGATAAACTTCATAAAATGAAAAACTGCTTATAAACCCGGAGATGGGAATGTAAGCAGTTTCTTTTGATAATAGATGGATCTACTCCCCAATAGCAGCTTCCAAAGCAACTTCAATCATTTCATTAAATGTTGTTTGACGCTCTTCTGCAGTCGTTTCTTCACCTGTTAAAATATGATCACTAACTGTCAGAACGGATAGTGCATTACGTCCATATTTAGCTGCTAATGTGTATAGAGCCGATGTTTCCATTTCAATTGCCAGAATTCCATATTGAGCCCATTTTTCATGCTCGGCATTGTCATTGTAGAACATGTCGGCAGTAAACACATTTCCTACCTTTAAGTTAAGGCCTTTTTCCACTCCGGCATCATATGCCCTTTTAAGTAAATCGAAGTTAGCTGTCGGTGCATAGTCAATACCGTTAAATGTTAATTTGTTCATTTGAGAATCAGTTGATGAGGTCATAGCCAGTATGACATCACGAACTTTAACATCCTTTTGGATAGCCCCACAAGTACCGACACGGATTAGGTTTTGGACGTTATAGCTTTGCATTAATTCGTTAATATAAATGGAAATGGACGGAACACCCATTCCTGTTCCTTGAACGGAAATCCTTTTCCCTTTATATGTTCCTGTGTATCCAAACATATTACGGACTTCGTTATAGCAGGTTGGATTTTCCAGAAATGTTTCTGCAATGTACTTTGCTCTAAGGGGATCTCCTGGTAATAAAACCGTTTCTGCTATTTCATTTTCTTTTGCATTAATATGTATACTCAATTTACTTTTCCTCCTAACTAGACTGTTGAAACACCATTGTAATCCTTTTTTATTTCTTATGCAACGAATGAAAATGGAAGGATAGAAAGCGGAGCATGGGGTCAAACTAACGTCAGAAGGAGGGATCCACATGACTAAAGAAAAAATGAGTAAGAAACTAAAGCAAGCAGTACAGCATGCAAATGAAACAAACCCTTCTACCCGTTCCGGGACACAACCTAACTCTTCAAGAACTGAAAGACTTAAATCATAACGGGGAGGAAAATTTGAATGGGTAAAAAACACCGAAACAGAATCAATGCTCCTAAGAAAAATAACCATATTTCCAAAGAAGCACTAGATGCTGAACACAATGCACATGGCAAAGAAAATTCAGCCCAGAATCGAAAAAACGGCCCGGGCAATCACATATAAAAATTCTCCATAAAATAAAGGGAAGAATCTTACCGACATGGATGATTCTTTCCTTTTTGTGTTACGCCTGCTTATTTAATGGATCACGATCCGGTTCACTCTTTTCCACCCATTTGACTGAAGGCGATAATAATAATGACCTCTCCGTCCTTCGTCAATAAAAATGATATCACGTGTAGCAATGTACCTGCCTTGATAATCTTTAGGAACTAGGTCTGGTACGTTAAATGTTCTGAACGTTTCATACAGGGCTTCTTCATGATTATTAGCTTCAACAGAGATTCGATATACCTTTTCATAGCCTTTGTTCTCTCCATACTTAGGAGTTTGGAAAATGGTCATGTCATAGGTCGATCTCAAAAGCTTAGGACGAATGATTTTTTCAAGTAAAGGCATGAGCACCCCTCCGTCATTAAGTTGTACTCATACTATTACACATAGACCTTGTCGAATCCTTCATGGAAACATAAGAATCTTTGTCGAATCGATCGGATTAAGCGAATTTATTAATCACTTCTCGCAGTTTTGATGAAAGAACAGGAATGTCCGACTTTCTTATCGTCATTTTCACCATGGATTCGTCCATTTCAAGAGCTTCCGCTAAAAATCCGCCTAACCCTCTTGCACGTCGATCCACTTCTAAAAGAAGATCCAATTGTTCTTCCGATTGATTCATGAACATCACTTCAAGTTCATCTAATTTTCGTTGGTACGGACCATTTACCGGTACGAATTCAAATTCCTGTATGAATGGGTAGCGACCTCTGTAGCGACGTGGTGCTTGCTCACATTCAACCTTACGAATTCTGAAGCCAAGTTCCTGAACAGATGTAAGCACAGCATTCGTCAATTCATTCGGCACGATTTCAATATAATCTTTGTCTTTGGGATCTACTGCATTTTTAATGTCTAAACCCGTGGCTACCCACACCCTTGTATTCCCATATGTGATTGGGGTTTCAAATGGCAAGGTAAAGGTAAAAGGAAACTCTTTCTTTTCATTTTCGCCAATGGTAAAAGGCTCGGATATCTGTACTTTTTGAATAGGAGCATAATCAGTGTACTTCTTGTCGTCTGATTCTCGAATATATGTAGTAAAGAGAGTTAAATAAATAGCATCGATGTTTTGATCTGCGCTCCCTCCGGTTATTTCTACTATACCCTTTGCTGTTTCCCCTGCTTGATAGCTTGATTTTTCTAATTTTGTATCTACTGTCGCTGCTCCAATTCCAATTGACGCAAATACTTTGTTAAAAAAAGACATGTTAAATTCCTCCTCTATTATCTTTCTTGTAATGTGTGAATCACTCTGGATAATTCCACAATGAGCTCCGCAGCGTCCCTGAACCCTAAATCAATTTGTAGAAGTCTTCGAATCAACATCCTGGTATCAGGATGAATGGCCAGTTCTGCTTCCCAACTTCTTTCCTTTCTCATCGTCGGTTCGTAAGAAGAATACAGTAAAAACAACAGAAAATGTCCGATTGCGTAGAAATCACTCTTCACAGACTTATCCCTCATATAATCCTTATGTTTCTCTGGAATAGTCTCTGATGTTGTATTCATTTCACAAGCAAGGCCAAAGTCTATTATTTGAAGAGTCCCATGATCCAATAGAATATTAGGGATCCTTAAATCTCTATGAACGTATCCCTTTTCATGAATCCATTGAACCAAGGTAACTAATTGTACACCTAACTTTAGTGATTCTTCTTCGGAGTAGGTTTTTCCTTCTATAAAAATTAACTCCTCAAATGTTTGACCGTTCATTTTTTCCATAATGAAATAAGGAGTCTTTCCATACTCACCTGCTGCATATACGGATGGAAACTGAGGATGAGATAAAGTTTGTAGTGCATTCATTTCATTTTGAACATATTGGACGTGATTAGAAAATAACTTTTTGTAAGGGCGTATTCTTTTTAAAATGGCTTCTTTTCCATTCGAATGGTTGATAACCAAGTAAGTGGTACCATAGCTTCCTTTTCCAACTAATCGGATGATATGGAAGCCATTGATGTTTTCTCCCGGTTTCCAAGTCTGTTCAAAACCATCGATCAGTCTGCGAAAAAGAGTGTGTATCATATCACATTCCTCTCATTCCATCAGCTGCTAAAAAAGCTGGAAAAAAAGCTTTTACTTTTATGCTTCTTATAATGTTGATGTCCAAAGTGTTTATGTTTAGGTGATTTATACTTTCTCCACGCATCACTGGAGCTATATCGATGATGTTTCGAACTTAACAAACCTTTGATTATTTTTCTTAACATAAACAAACCTCCCTAAAATGATTCATTTTCACTTGTATTACTATATACGTTTCATTTTGAAATTAGTTTCAATTCCATAAAATATATTAGTGGAGCGTGATCACTTGACCTCTTCACCGATTCAAAAGATTTTAAACCTGATCAAGACCGGGAGCAATGACCACACGAGACCTCTTCTGAACGAGGGGTATATATGTAAGCTCTACAATGCAACCGAAAGCCCTACTCCCCTGGTCTACTTCCCTCAGGATCAAGAACTGTATGAACTGATTGTGAACAAAGTAAAGAATGCTAACCTTAATAACGTAACAAGAACCGCATGTTATCTTGACTTTTTCAAGAAACACCCTGAAATCCACTGGTCTTTTCTTGCTCATATGGTATCAAGAAATGCTGGTTATCATATGACAGACATTCGAAACAATCTGCTCTCATATGTATTGGACAATAATGATCAAAAAGCGTTATTCTCATTTCTCGAGCTATGTAATGCAGCCATCTTTCATGATGCCTACCCTCAATTATTACTATATGAACAATGGAAAAGAACGGGACATTCTTCCTTTCACCTCCTAAAAAAATTCAACGTTTCCATTTTCATGATGAATATCTGGAATGACTTTCTTACTACCGGTAATGAACAAGTTTTAACCATTGGACTCATCATGAATGAGCAGCATATGATTCAAAAGAGAATATTAACAGAAATGAAAAAACCTATTGGAGTAGAAGAGTGGCTTTTTCTCTTGCAGGACCGTTTAGAATTTGCCTCCATTCTCTTTCCATATGGAAAACATTCCCCCTGCTCTCTTGCAGGGCTTTCGGTATCTCACTTTGAGCAGGTAAAGCGAAGGATTGTGTTAGGCAAGAAATTATACAGTATATTATTTCATGACACTGTCTTTCCTACATCTTATTCCTTTGCGATTAACCATTCACATAGCGGATCAAGAGCAGATTACTGGCCTCATGTTTATTCGAAAAAAAACAAAAAAACTCGGCTGTATAGTCCAACACTGTGTTCTGCCTGGGATAACATCCCTCCTTTGACACTCTCTTCGACTGACTGGTTTACGGACCAGTCAATTGAAGTGATGGAGCCGTTGTTGACGATGATGGTACCCGGTCATTTTTCCATGACAAAAAAGTGGAAAACGTTGACCTCATTCCTGGTTAATCTAAAGCGGGATTAACTCAAAATAAAGTGCCTGCATGTTTCGAAAAACATGACAGACACTTAAGAGTTAATCCCCAATATATTAAAGGACATTCCTTACGACGTGATTTTCATTTCGATGGTTGAAAAGATCCTAAACATCTTCTTCCCATTCTTCATCAATGATACATTTGGCAATCAGATACTCGAATGTGATATCCGCTATTTCTTCCAGCTCATCTTCTGATGGTACATACCCTCTTTGAACGAGTTCTTTCATAAAGAACTCTGCAATTTCCTCAGTGTCGATAAAGACTTCTATCTCCCGCATGTGATCGCCCCCTTTGATTCTCAATTTATGACAACACTCTCCGAGTTATGCTAGGAGAAAAAAGTTTTCATAAGAATTTAAAGACAAGCATAGACTTTATCATCAAAGATAGAGGAGCGATTCGATGTTAAGCACATTCACTAAAAAAACAAAAACGATGTTAAAAGATTTAGAAAATGGTGAAGGAATGATCGTTTCTGGAATGCAATGGATTCTTCGAGGCGTATTGTTAACATTCTTAATCGTTAGTGTTCCAGTGTTTCTTTACATCATGTGGCTTATTCCTTCTCTTTAACGATAGAGCTCGTGTGAGTTTTTAATTGTTCTAACACATAGTCCATCTTATTCTTATATTTAGTATCTTGAAAGAGAAGATACAGGGTTTTGTAATCATTATAATGATCTAAGAGCTGATCAATCCAACTTGGCTTCGGGTAAGCAGGTGAATGAAGCGATTTTGTTTTGCCTTCTTTTTTTTGTGGAAATACGAATCCATATTTCTTTATAAATGCCTCTGCTTGCTCTTCATCTGCAACCAGGGTGATTTCATCTTCGTCTGCTTCTAACCACTCACCATCTGTAATTCTCATTAACTCATAAATAACGTCTTCCCAGGCATCGTCCTTATAACGCCATATTTCCGTCCGAAATCCTACCACTTTAAAGAGATCCTCTTCATAACCCTTGACAATTACAAGATCTCCAAATAGAAATTTATATTCAATATCAATCTGTTCCTGTTCAAAAATGTATCCATCATAAGAATCAAGCAATTCTAATGCTTTCTCCTTGAATAGGCCTTCACTTTCATTTACCTCATATAAAAACTCACCATCGAGCTTTTTAATGTCGGTTATTTTCCCGACTGTACCATAGATTGTTACGACTACTGTTTCCCCAACTCTGAATCTAGGCTCTTTTCGTTTCTTCATTCTCCCCTCACCCTTAATCGCCTTTTTTATATGATATGCAGTAACAACCATATCGGTATACACGAAATCCCTTACTCTCTTTTTTCTTTGGAATAGGAATCGTCTATGCTTGTCAGGCACTGTAACTATTAAATTTATATTTAGGCTTTGTAGCTATCAACAAAAAGAGGATTGAGTGACCATGCTACTTGAGGAAAAAAAGGACCGACATAAGTGTAAAACAAACGTCGGTCCGGAAGCTTTAAGGTATTCACGTTAATCTTTTTCTTCTAACTGATAATAGTCCCATGCCATATCGAAAATGGACATACTTTCAAGATAGTGCCCATTCATTTCGAGGTAGGAGCTGATTTCATGGTATTGTTGTGATTGTTTAGGAAAGCTGTGATCATCATAAGCTGAATTTGCGAATTGAGTTATTTCATCCTTGGCAGTAGGTTGCCTATACTTCATTAAATAATGATAAAAGGATTTTCTCATCTGCTCCACCTACCTTTGTTCTTCTTTTCTAAAAGGATAGCCGAAGTAGATGGATTCGTAAAGTGTTTGCTTTGTTGTGACATATTAAGGCTCTATAGCTTTATCCCCATTAAAATCGAAAGTAATTTTTCTTTAGTAATCGGGGAAGTTGCATTAAATCAGTATAAGCGATCACTTTATCGATTAATTTCGTGTCGACCAGCATAAGCTGGTCTTCTATTTCATTGATGACCCCTTCATCCTGGTACTCCATTCCACAATGGCTGCAGCTCACGCTCGGAACATTTGCGATTTGAATCGCTCTTGTGCCATCTGGAAGCTCCCAATACACGCTGGATTGATCCTCATGAGCCGTCTTCTCTTCACACCATTCACATACTTTTGTATTCTTTTTATCCATTGATGGTTTCTTCCTTATCATCATTTTTATCCTGATTCAT
Organism: Rossellomorea sp. y25; assembly: GCF_038049935.1. Taxonomy (NCBI): domain Bacteria; kingdom Bacillati; phylum Bacillota; class Bacilli; order Caryophanales; family Bacillaceae; genus Rossellomorea; species Rossellomorea sp. y25. The sequence goes on from NZ_CP145886.1 coordinate 2,690,309, forward strand.
TTTCGTTAGCATAGCTTTGTGCTTCTTTTCCTTAAGCTGGTCTCTCTTTCCTCTAAAGTCCTTAAGGGAATTGTGATCGGGGTTTTCCTGGTATTCCTTTCTACGTTCCAAACGCTTAAGCCCACTCGGGGTGAGAGAAGAATGGGTTTGATTCATCAAGCCGGCAATTCCAATCGAAGGTTCTTTAATCTCTTCATCGTGATACACTTCTTTAAAGTAGTCATCTGCTCTGCCTGCTACGTATTCTTCCGGTTCCGGATAGGTGGAGATGACTCCTTCGAAATTACGTACAACCACTTTCGAAGCACTTTGAGAAATAAGGTAATTAGGTTGCAGGGAAATCTTCCCTCCACCACCAGGAGCATCCAGCACGAAGGTCGGTACGGCATAGCCGGAAGTATGTCCCCGTAAACCTTCAATAATCTCCAATCCCTTGGAAACCGGTGCGCGGAAGTGGCCGATTCCTTCTGATAAATCACATTGATAAATATAGTACGGACGTACGCGAATCTTAACAAGATCGTGCATGAGCTTCTTCATGATTGGAACACTGTCGTTTATACCAGCGAGAATAACCGCTTGATTCCCTACAGGAACCCCTGCATTTACGAGCATCTCACACGCTTTCTTGGACTCTTCCGTAATTTCGATTGATGTATTAAAGTGGGTATTTAACCACACTGGATGATATTTCTTTAAGATATTACAAAGGTTTTCAGTAATCCGCTGTGGAAACACTACGGGCGCCCTCGTTCCAATCCGGATGATCTCGACATGTGGAATCTCCCTTAAATTCTTTAAGACGTATTCAAGAATCTGATCATTAATCAGTAGACCATCGCCTCCCGATAACAGTACGTCTCTTACACTCGGAGTCTCTCGAATATATTCAATGGCTGCATCAAGCTGCTTCTTTGGTACACCCATTCCAATTTGTCCTGAAAACCTTCTTCTCGTGCAGTAACGGCAGTACATCGAGCACTGATTAGTCACGAGAAATAACACCCTGTCCGGGTACCTGTGCGTCAATCCGGGAACAGGGGAATCTTCATCCTCATGTAAAGGATCCTCCAGGTCATACTTCGTTTTGTGGATTTCCTGACCAATCGGAACGGATTGCATCCGAATAGGGCAGCGAGGGTCATCTTCATTCATTAACCATGCATAATAAGGTGTAATATTAAGAGGGATTGTTTTAGTCGAAATCTTTACACCTTCCTCTTCCTCAGGCGTCAGGTTCACCACTTTCTTCAAGTCATCAAGGGTTCTGATAGTGTTGGTCAGCTGCCATAACCAATTATTCCATTGTTCATCTGTCACGTCTTTCCAAAGCTCAATATCCTTCCAATCCCTCTTTGGTTTATAGAGATTCATTTTCATCTACTCCACCAACTTTCCAAAAGTATCTTTCCACCAGGAACAGAGCTATACATTAGCCTATGAATTAAAACCACAATTGGTTTTTATCCATTTACATTTCACTTAGATCTTTTTCCCATAGGTTCATATCTTCCATTTTGTCGAAGATGATGCAATTATTCGCCAGTCTTCCCCCATATCGATACCCAAGCTGATGGAATACTGCATTCATACCAAATGAAAGTGCTCTTGCAATCGTATAGGCGCAGAAAATGTCCCTATCCAGTAATTCACCTTCTAACTTTCGTATCAGATGTTTCATATATCCTCCCTTTCGATAGGAAGTGCGTGTAGCACAATCCGTCAATTCGGCATTCTTGCAGGATAAAGACACATCAGCAGAAGCAGCACTGATGATTCTTCCTTTCTCCTCGATATAAACAAAGATTGTCCCACTTTTCATTGACTCTTTCACATAGTCGGGATTGTGCAATGGTACAGGATAAAGCTTAAATACTTCCTGATACAGATCGGCTAATTGCACTGCATTCTCCTCAGTGGCGACAGAAATCGTTTCAGAACTTACAAGCGCTTGCCTATCAAGCTGTTGAACCGATTGGAGAATGTCGTCTTCTTTGCTCCAGTACGAACTGTTTCTTCTTTCATTCGTTAAAAACTTACTCATAAATAAAGCCTTATCACCATTGAAGTAAGCGTTTACCCCCCCCTCCAAGATGAAGCCTTTTTCCAAAAAAAAGAGAGATTGATTCCATCTTGCTTTCACAATCACCTTTTCATAAAGGTTGGACTCAGTTTCTCTCTTAACATACTCCCATAACAATCCTGGATTCCCTCTAAACTCATCCACCCGCAGTCGCCTGTTGTAGCCATCCTTGTAAATGGCAGCTTCCAGCTTCGGTTGTTTTATAAATTCGTATGTTTGCATTCTTATAAGCCCCTTTTTAACCAACATATGAAATGAAAGGATAAGTTATGAAACAAACCAACACAAAAAAGGAACAACCTCTGTCTTTAATCAAGTGAGTTGTTCCTTCTGTGGAGGTTATGAAGTTTAAGGGATTACATTGAGGCCCCCGAAAGGTTTCTATTTGTTATCCTATACCCCTTAAAAAAGAAAATTATGACTGTTTATTGCACCAATCTATAATAAATAAGGTAAGAATTTCAGCAGTTTGGTAGATTCTATCCAATTCAATGTATTCGTCTGCGTCATGAGCCACCTCGGTTGTACCAGGACCAAATACGACAACCGGTATATTCCCTCCCTGAGAAAGGATTCCTCCATCCGTTCCCCAAGGAGAAGCTTCAATGATTGGAGTGATTCCCAATACTTCTTTGGCATGATAACAAAGTTTCTCCACGATTTCATGATCACGAGAAAGATCGCCCGGCTGCCACCTGCCACCAAACCATTCAATCTCCACTGGATGATGATCAAACCATGAATCAACCTCTTTCAGGCTTGAGATTACAGCTTCAACCTCCTTTTCTACTTCTTGCAGGGTTTCCCACGGACCAACCCCCACCCTTCCTTCAATTACAGCCAAATCAGGTACGGAAGATGGCCATTTCCCACTTTCTATTTTACCGATGTTAATCGGTAACGGAATAGGAATATTGCTATATAAAGGATCATCCACCTTCTGATTTCGAGATTCTTCCAGTTGCTGAAGAGAGTTAATCACTGTGTATGCTTTATCTATGGCGCTTACCCCTTCGTATCTGGTTCCTCCATGGGCAGATTTCCCTTTTACTCTAAGACGAAACCACATGGAACCTTGCTGCTTAGGAAAAATCTTCATATTGGTAGGTTCGGGAATAATTGCACCATCTGCTTTGTACCCTCTTACCAATGCAGCGAGGGTACCAGTTCCACCACTTTCCTCTTCAATCACACTCTGAAAGATAATATCACCTTTGAGGGGAATTTTTAACTCCTTCACAACCTCAATAGCGAGTAGTAAAGCGACAGTTCCTCCCTTCATATCCGTTGCCCCGCGTCCATAAAGCTTTCCGTCTTTGATCAAACCACCATATGGATCATATGTCCAATCCTTCCTGTCACCTTCTGGTACAACATCAATGTGTCCATTTAGCAGAAGACTCTTTCCACCACCCTGGCCTTTCAGTACCCCGACCACGTTCGGGTTTCCTTTGAATTCCTTTCGATCGCACCGGTAAAAGGGATGATCCTTTACATCGTTTTCGTTCACCTCCCAAATATCCAACTCTAAACCAAGTTTACGGCACTTCTCTATTACGATTGCCTGCGCTTTTGATTCATTTCCTCTTACACTATCCTCTTGGACTAATCTTTGCAGAAGCCTGGTGGTCCTTTTCTTTTTTTCTTCTATTATTTCCCTGATGAGACGATGAGTTTCCAAATGGGGCCCTCCTTTTAACGTAAATATTTTAAGCAAGAGCTTAATGTGAAACGGGCATCTGTTGTCTCCTTAATATCTTGAAGTGTGTAGGGACTGAATATTTCACACAATATCAATTGATCATTCTCAATTGTGAAGACAGACCGGTCCGTAATAATCATGGAGACACAAGACCTGGCCGTCAATGGGAGCGTACATTCCCGCACGAGTTTGCTCTCACCATTTTTATCTAAATGGGTCATGAGTACAATGACTTTATTTGCTTTTGACGCAAGTTCGGTTGCGCCCCCCATTCCCGGTACCTTTTTGCCGGGGATAATCCAGTTTGCAAGATCTCCCTTCTCACTGACTTGCAGCGAGCCTAGGATCGTAAGGTCAATCTTGCCCCGGCGAATCATGGCAAATGCGATGGAGCTATCTGTATAACAGCCTCCCTTCATTAATGAGACAGGGAATCCTCCTGCATTACACAAGTTTTCATCCTCTTTCCCTTCCCCCGGTGCAGGCCCCATTCCAATAATTCCGTTTTCCGATTGAAATACAACAGGAAACCCCGGGGTAAGATGATTCGGAACAAGGGAGGGTATTCCGATTCCCAAATTAACAATCATATGCTCTTTCACTTCTAAAGCCGCACGTTTGGCTAACCTATCCTTCAATTCGTTTCCCATGCCCATTTCCAGTCGACTCCTTTAGACAAAACAATATGATCTACAAAAACACCCGACGTGACAATTTCCTCAGGATCTAATTCACCCACATTCACAATTTCTTCTGCCTCCACAATCGTAATATCCGCGGCCATAGCCACAAGTGGATTCGTATTTCTGGCACTTTTATCATAAATAAGATTGCCAAATGTGTCGGCTTTTTTGGCATACACAACCCCAACTTCAGCAACGAGGGCGGTTTCATATAAGAAGCGGTTTCCATCTATCTCCAGTATGGGTTTTCCTTTATTTAAATATGGATCATCCACGCCGATTTCGGTTACGATTCCTTTCAACCCGACTCCCCCTGCCCGAATTCTCTCTGCCAATATTCCCTGAGGAGAGAATTCCACCTCAAGCTTCCCTTCACTCATTAAACGACCAGCAATCGGGTTAGATCCGATATGGGAAGCAATCACTTTCTTTACTCTGTTTTGGGCTACTAATTGTCCAATACCGATATGGGGAAAACCTGTATCATTTCCTATAATCGTGATTTCCTGAGTTCCCCAATCCAATAAATGCTTACTTATAGTAGGAGGGGATCCCACCCCTCCGAATCCTCCGAACATCAAAGTCATTCCATCATAAAAAAATTGTTTTATATTTTCATAACTGCTTCTTTTATTGTGAAGACCGGGCATATTTAGATCTCCTTCCAATTCTCTTCTACTAGTTGAAAGGTTCTTCTGAGTCTTTTAACCATTTCCTCAAGTTCCCTTTTTGAACTGTTTAATGGGGGAGCAACCATAATGGCGGAGCCCTTCCTTCCATCTATCCCCGCCGCTGCGGGATATAACAAAATCCCACATTCAACCCCCGCTTGAACAATATAAGAAGTAAAAGGTGCTCCAAGGGAACTCAGCTCTATTCCCAACATGAGTCCTTTTCCTCGCACATCTTGCACAAAGGAAAATTCAGTTTTTAATTTTTCTATTAGATTTTTCAAGTATGTTCCTTTATGATCGACACCTTCAATCATCTTTTCTGAATCAATCAGTTTCAGAACAGCAAGTGCTGCTGTTGCAGACATTGGATTCCCACTGAATGTATGACCGCTCATAATAACTTTCGACCCATTCAATATCGGCTCCATTATGTTGTCGGAAATGAGGGTCGCAGCGATAGGGGCATATCCGGCGCTTAACCCTTTACCTATCGCTACAATATCGGCTTTCACTTTCCACTGCTCTAAAGCTAAAAAAGTCCCAGTCCGACCACATCCGGTCATCACTTCATCTGAAATAAACAAAATATCATGTCTCTCACAGATTGCTTTGATCCGTTCATAATAACCTTTTGGGGGAGTGATCGCCCCACCTGCGGCACCGATGATCGGTTCCGCCATAAATGCAGCAATATTGTCGGCTCCTATTCTGCTAATCATCGTTTCTAATTGAGAAGCACACGCAAGATCACATGATGGATGTGTTTTTCCAAAAGGACAGTGAGCACAATAAGGAGGCTCAATTGTTGGCCAGTCTCCTAAGTAGGAGTCAAATCGTTCTCTTCTGGTTGGGTGACCTGAAGCAGATAAAGCACCGAAAGTGATACCATGGTAACTCAGCCATCTGGATAAAATTTTTCTTTTCATCGGTTTCCCCTGTTCCTGCCAATGCTGAATAGCAATCTTGATGGCCGTCTCCACAGCCTCAGAACCACTATTCACGAAGAAACTCCATGGATAACCTGTCTTCTCATGAAGGAATGTCGCTAAATCCTCAGCTGGCTGATTACTGAATTGAGAACGATACACAAATGCTACTTTATTTCCTTGATTCACAATAGATTGAAGAATTTCTTCCATGCCATGTCCTACATTTGCAGTAACCGCTCCAGAACAAGCATCCATATACTCCCGTCCATCGGTATCATACAAATAGACACCTTTTCCATAATCAATTGTCGGATAGTGTTCACCAATCAGTGGTTTTATTAAATGCGAATGAGGCATAATCCCCCTCCTGAAAGAATCAGATTCGTACTCTCTTTCGATTCGCTCATCTGGTTGCACATAAAGATTTCCCTACCATTATTCATATGTATGAAAAGCGGAATCTTTCTTTCCTTTAAGAAAAAAGAATAATACAGATGAATTTTTGTTAAACGTCAAAGGCTTGGTAAAAAGTGATAGCTTTTTTTCTTTTAGCCATATTTTATTGGTTGAAATATACTAAAATTCTCAAAAATTCGACAAAAAGTTTATGGAGTGACTAGATAAATTAGGTCTATATGTATAAAATAATGGTAAGTTCATCCTTAGATGCTACTTTTTACTTATCTTCAGGAGGGGAAATGGTGAAGAAGACAAAAGAAAAACATACAAAAAGAAAGAGAATTAAGAAAGAAGGTTCTAGTAGAAGCAAAGGGGTCTTCTCTTATTTTCGGACAATCAGGGGAAAAGTGGTTCTGTCATTCGGGTTATTGACAATTGTCCTTTTAGTCCTTGCCTCTACCTCTTACTTCAATATGCTGAAGCTGGAAAAAGAAATCAACACGTTAATTACATACGATATGCAGGTTGATACAAAAGTAAAAGATCTATCAAAGGTATTAAATGAAATTGAAATTGGGGAACAAGGTTTTGTCATTACAGGGGCAACAGGATTTCTAGCACCCTATCAAAATGGTAAAGGTGAGGTAGAGAGTCATTTTGAAGAGTTGACTACTCTATTACAGGATGATCAGAAACAGCTTGATAAATTGGATAAGATCGAAGCTCAATATGGATTTTGGATGCAATTTGTTGATCGGGTAATCGAGACAAGAAAGGATAAAGGGCTCGAGGAAGCAGCTACCCTTGTTGAATCGGGTACTGGTAAGAAATACCTGGATGGAATCCGTTCATATGTAGATATGATCGTAGTCGACCAACAAAAAGATCTGAACAATCGTATTGAATCTCTAAATCAACAAGTTTACCTATCCAAGATCGTGACCATTGGCTTATCAGCATTCGCGGTTATATTAGCTATTTTCTTCGGAGTCATCTTATCTCATACAATTAAAATGAACACAAAGAAGATCAGTCGTTCTATTTTAGAAATTGCGAACGCAGGTGGAGATTTAACAAAACGAATTCATGTAAAATCCAAAGATGAGCTGGCAGACCTCGCATCTGATACGAATCAACTCATTGCAGGAATCGCGATCCTTGTGAAACAGGTTTCTGAAATGGCGGAAAACGTCTCAGCCAGCAGTCAGGAGCTTCTTGCTTCAGCCGAAGAAACGTCACGCACGATAACTTCCATTGCAGAAACATCTACCGAAATTGCGGCTGGAAGCGATCAGACAACAAGTCGAATGTCTACTTCATTAGACAAAATGAATAGCTTGGAAGAAGCCGCCCGTTTCTTATTCAATCAAGCAGAGATGGTAAAAGAAACCGCTCGTGATATGAGAGCAGTTGCTGAAAGGGGCGGAAAAACCGTTCAAGCTTCTTCATCAAAAATGCTGAGTATTGAAGAAACCATGTCCAATACAAGTGAAACCGTAGAAGCGTTAGGACAGCGTTCTTCACAAATTACGACCATTATCGGAACCATTACTGACATTGCAGAACAAACCAATCTACTTGCATTGAATGCAGCTATTGAAGCAGCACGCGCCGGGGAACATGGAAGAGGCTTTGCCGTGGTGGCGGATGAAGTCAGAAAACTCGCGGAACAATCCCGACAAGCGGCGAAAGGTGTAACCGAAATCGTACACAGTATTCAAGAAGAAGTGAATGTCATCATGAAACAGAACTCTGATGGAGTGAAAGAGGTAATCGCAGGGGTTGAAATGACAAATGAAACAAACGCCTCCCTTGAAGATATTCTAAGCCAAACTACTAAAACAACGGTTGTCGTGGAAGAAATGGTTGGTCATATCCAGGAAACCCTTAATCTCAGTCAGGAAGTCGCTACTTCATTTGCCCTGGTCAATGAAATTGCTGAAGCGACTGCTTCTAACACAGAAACCACTGCTGCTGCATCTGAGGAAGGATCAGCTGCGATGGAACAAGTAACAGCTAGCGCCTCAGAGCTTTCCCAACAAGCGGAAAAATTAAAAGAACTCATTTCAAGTTTTAAAATTTAAGACTAAAAGGGAGCTGTCGAAGTGACAGCTCCCTTTTATTTTCGTGATTCACTTCTAAACCATGAATCACTTCCCGCAGAAACAAACGGCTCCAATAATAATTAACAGGATGAATAACACAACTATCAACGCAAAATTATTGTAACCGGCAACTGGATAAGCATATCCACCTTGATAACATGGATCACAACCATAACCATAGTTCATACCTATCACTCCTCATGAAATATTTATTTACAATACACTGTATGTCATCTACCTAGAAAAGGTTTGTGTATTCGCCTATTTTATTTAGGGACACACCTTTTCTGCACTATAACCTTTCTATATAATAGGGGTAGGTTTTAACCGAAGATTGGAGAAGTGACAGCATGAAATGGTTTTTAAAGTCGTTTATTAATGGTGTTCTTACAATAGTCCCAATTGGCCTGGTCGCCTATGTTGTATATAAAATGTTTCTATTTCTAGACGGTTTATTAGGCAATGTATTAAAACCATACCTCGATGAAAATTATATTCCTGGTATCGGACTTTTCGCCACCATCATTCTCTTGACCGTTCTTGGCTGGCTATCAACCAAGTTTTTCACAGGTACGATCATTCGAATAGTAGACGTTCTATTACACAAGATCCCCTTTGTCAAAACGATTTACTCGGTAATAAAGGATACCATCCACTCCTTCTTAGGAGAAAAGAAATCCTTTTCCAAAGTGGCACTCATCAAAATGCCTGGCACAACGATGAAATGCATGGGCTTTATCACAACAGAGAACCTTGCAGACCTGCATAATGACCTGCAAGATCACGTTGCAGTATACGTACCCCAAACCTTCCAAGTAGCCGGAGTCACTTTTTTGATTCCTAAAACTGATATTGAAATACTTGATATTAAATCTGAAGAAGCGATGAAGTTTATCTTGTCGGGTGGAATGACGACGAAGAAGGAGAAATAGCTGTTAAGCTGATTAGATAAGAACGTTATCAGGTCCGGATGTCCATTCCTCAAAAAAGAGACCGGCAAACATGCCGGTCTCTTCATGCTTCATTATTTAGATGAAATCTCTAATACCTCATCTTGTCCTGCTATCACAGAAGTTAACTCTTTTTTTACGAGCTCATCCATGTCATCGCCGTTTGTTAAGATGATTGGCGTGATGGTACTTTTTGCTTTTTCTTTCACTAGATTTAAGTCAAACGTAATTAATGGATCTCCCATACTCACTTTTGACCCTTCTGAAACATGTGCTTCAAAGCCTTCACCGTTCATTGATACTGTTTCAAGACCGATGTGGATAAGAATTTCAGCACCGTTTTTCGCTTTGATACCCACTGCGTGCTTTGTTGGGAAAAGCTGCATGATTTCGCCGTCTACAGGTGAAACGACTTTACCTTCTGTCGGGTCGATTGCAATTCCATCTCCCATCATCTTCTGAGAAAAAACCGGGTCTGGAACATCTTCAAGTGATTTTAATGTACCCGTTAAAGGTGCAACTGCATTAACGGTTTTAGGCGCTTCTTCTTTTTTTCCAAAAAGCTTCTTTAACATAATCATTCACCTTCCTAATTATATTTTATATACACATATGTAGCTCATTGTAAACATGAGAAGTCTATTTTAGCACATATGTGAAGGGTTTCACAACAATTCATTATTTTAAAATATTTTTTTGTACTTCCCATATCCTTCTTCTTCGAGCTTTTCTACCGGGACGAATCGTAAAGCTGCTGAATTGATGCAGTACCGGAGCTTCGTTGGTCCAGGTCCATCATTAAATACATGACCCAGGTGAGAGTCTGCTTCCGTACTTCTCACTTCCGTTCTCACCATAAAATGACTTCGATCTTCTTTTTCTGAAATTTCCTCTTCATCAATTGGCTTCGTGAAACTTGGCCAGCCACAACCGGCATCATACTTGTCTTTAGAGCTAAAGAGCGGTTTACCTGATACGATATCTACATAGATTCCATCTTCGAACGTATTCCAATACTCATTTCTAAATGGTGGCTCTGTCCCGTTGTTTTGCGTGACATCATATTGTTCAGGAGTTAACTTTTTCGTTAAATCTTCTTTACTCATTCTTTTCCCCCCAATGATTTTCAATAAACGCTACTCTTCCAGATCCTCTGCTGTATCGATTATAATGGGCAGGGTTCTTTTTGTAATAATCCTGATGATACTCCTCTGCAGGATAAAATTTATCCGCAGGTAAAATCTGTGTTGCAATCGGCTTTTGAAACTTACCTGATTCTGCAAGCTCCTTTTTAGATTTCTCTGCCATCCTCTTTTGCTCTTCGTTATGGTAGAAAATCACCGTTTTATACGAATGTCCACGGTCAAAGAATTGCCCACCGGGATCGGTTGGGTCGATTTGTTGCCAATACACTTCTAATAGTTTCTCGTAAGGAAACAGGGAAGCATCGTATTCAATTTGAACGGCCTCATAGTGACCTGTCGTTTCAGAGCATACTTCTTTATAGGTTGGATTCGGAACGGTTCCTCCCGTATAACCTGATATGACACTACCGATTCCGGGCTGTTCATCGAACGGTTTTACCATACACCAAAAACAACCACCAGCAAATGTAGCTTTCTGATATTTCGAAGCTTCTGACATGCTCATCATCCTTTCCACTTCATTCTCTTTCACTATTCCCTTTGTATGAGATTTTAACGCATTTAAGTTATAAAGGTAAAATTTAAAGCTTGTTCAATTGCTTAAGAAATACAAACATAGCTGTTTCCTTAGACGTTGTTGGAATTTAATCAGGAGGGAGGGAGGTGGTTGATTTCACAACATCTACCTAAAAAACAACATTTTATTAAAAAGAACTTTAGAAATAAAAAAAAGGATTGACCCCGGGGTCAATCCTTAATCCATTATTTAAGTTTTCTTTGTTTACCGATATTCTTCCACTTCTTACGTTCCAAAGATTCCAATCGCTTATTCCCTTTTCTCTCCATGTAGGCGATTTCCCTTTGCAATTTCTGATAATGTTCAAATCGTTCCTCGGAAAGGGAATCCTCGGCAATCGCTTCTCTAATCTTGCAACCAGGTTCATCCACATGACGGCAATCGGTGAATCGGCATTGCAGTGCCAACTCCTCGATCTCGTTATATTGCGTGGATAATCCTTCTTGCCCCTGCCAAAGTTGGATTTCTCTCATGCCTGGCGTATCAATGATGGAAGAACCATTGCCCAATAAGAATAACTCTCTATGTGTTGTCGTATGGCGCCCCTTATCATCGGATTCCCTAATTTGTTTCGTCTTCTGGACGTCGTCTCCTACTAAGAGGTTGGTTAGGGTGGACTTACCCACTCCTGAAGAACCGACAAGGGCGACCGTTTTCCCCTTTTCCAGATAGGGCTGCAGTTCCTCAATTCCCTCATGATTTACAGAACTTATGGCTAATACTTTAACCCCCAGCAATTTGCTTTCAACTTCTCTCTTTTTCTCTTCAATATCCTCACATGTATCAGATTTGGTAAGAACGACAACGGGATTTGCCCCGCTTTCCCAACATAGAAGTAAATATCTCTCCACCCGTTTACTGTTTAAATCATCATTTAACGAAGAAAGAATGAAAACGGTATCTATATTCGTGGCAATGATTTGCTCTTCCGCTTCTTCTCCTGCTTTTTTTCTTGAAAATTTACTTGTTCTCGTCAGGACCTTTTCAATGATTGCTCCTTCTTCGCTCAGGAGAACCCAATCACCTACTGCTGGAAGATCTTCACGTTTAACCGTTTGGAACCTGAGCTTCCCGGATATTTTACTTAATAGATCTCCTGTTTTGGTCATAACCATGAAGGCACCCTTCTGCTCGGTCACAACTCTTCCTAACATATATCCTTCTTCCTCAAAGTGTTTCATCATTTCAAATACTTCTTCTCTATTATTCAATTCAGTTCCTCCCAAAATTAAAAAAATCCGATGCGCAGTTCTGCACGCCAACGGATTTTTTCAAGATTGAAAGAATGAAAAAAATCAGATTATCCCGTTAAAAGTGAGTTGACGCGCAGAACCATTTTGAAGCGTATTTAGTTTACTTGTATAACAAATCAATAATAAGTTCATATGTCATCACCCACTTTCTCAATTATTAATTTAATTATCCATTATTTTCTTCTATAACGCAAGAAATATTTCTGATTTATTCAAAAAATAGGTTCTTTCACCATTTTTTTCTCTTCCGCATAATCTATTGTGTTAATAAAGAAAAAGGAGAGATAACGGATGAGCCAACACGATTATTTGAATAAAGCAGCGATGTATGACTTATTATCCGATTATTATAAATACTCAGATCCATCCATGCATATTCATTACTATCAAAAACATTTAAAATACATGAGGCTGGCTTTGCAAGCACAGCGCGCTGATATGACTACATCCACCCAGCCTTCGTATGTTCGCGTATTACATGCAGTACCTGATGCACCTAATGTAGATGTGTATGTAAATGCAAAACGCGTTTTACGAGATGTGGCCTTTAAAGATGTAAGTGACTATTTAACATTACCGGCTGGTAAATATCATATTGATGTTTATCCAGCCGGTACAAGTGTGACGACTGTAATAAGTAAAAAAGTGAAAATTGATCCAGGTAAGATTTATACACTTGCAGCTGTAGGTACCCTTAATAAACTGCAACTGTTGCCATTTATTGATGATCCAACGGTTCCAAATGGGGAAACAAAGGTCAAATTCATTCATCTTTCGCCAGACGCACCTGCAGTTGATATTGCAGTAAAAGGCGGAGATGTTGTTTTTCCAAATGTCTCCTTCAAACAAGCTACTGAATACCTTGGATTAACTCCAATGACGGTCAATCTTGAGGCAAGGGTGGCAGGAAGCAAAAACAGCGTCCTGAGTATCCCAAATGTAAAATTAAACCCTAATCAAGCATACACTATAGTAGCTGTTGGATTAGCCAACGGAACACCGCAGCTTGAGGCCATACTATTAAAAGGGTAATAATATCCATCTTTCGGGTTCAATCACTGATTGTCTCGTAAGAAAAAGGTGGCTTCCAATAGGAGGCCACCTTCCTTTATTGAGCACGGTCCACAGGGACTAATAATCGGAAAGAAATAGTATCATCCTTCAGATTAAATTCATTTGCTCTTACTTTTATATCACTTTTCAGTTCCATTTCCTGTAATGAAACGTATATTAATTCATCATTGGGTTGAATTTTCACCCAGTCTGGAAAGTTATATGAATCTCTCATCACTTTCATTACATAGGAAACCGGCAGATTCAGTGATCCTACAGAGATTGATTTCTGTTTCAATAAAATATCTCCATTTTCTAATGCTTTTGGTTCGAAATCCAATTTAAAATCAATGTTTGAAGTGAAAACGGGTACAGACCCTTTTAATTCCACATCATCTTTTAATTGAACATTATAATCAACAGGTCCCTTCATTCCTTCTTTTTCAATATAATGCTCAATAATGAGATTAAGATCTTTCTTATTAGTATTAACGTTAAATCCTACTTCCTGGTTGGGATTTTCGTTGTTCTTAGGCAATGTATCGTCTTTTATCGGCATAAAGATCATTGAAAAAATGATGGCTAATCCTATTAATATCACACCTAAAAGAACAAAAAAACCAACCTTCCATTTGTTCTTCATGACGGCTGCTCCTCTTCCTCTACAGAATCTGTTCTATCTGTCAATGTTGCTAATGTTTTCCCGTTTGTCAGGTTTATAAACATACGATCTGCTATCATTTTATATCCTTCATCATTTGGATGAAAGTAGTCTTCATATAACAAAGTATCACCTGCATCAATAAATAAGTCCTCTATCTTAACGAATAAGGTTTTATCATAATCTGAAAGAACCTCCTGGCTGGCATCATTCCAATCATGAATCACCTGGTTGACTTCTTCTATATCAGAAAACCATGTATTAAATGGATTATATAACCCTGTAAGAACGATTCCTGCATTTGGGTTATAGCTCCTGATCGTCTCGATAATCTCTTGTAACCGCAATTGGTATTGTCGTTTCTCTTCTTGAAACACATCTAACTTCAAGTGTGATAAATTTTCACGGAAAATTTTCATAACATCGTTTCCGCCAATCGTGATCATGACTAAATCGGATTGTTCAATCGATTCTTTCACATCTTCCTTTTTCAATCTTTTTAATAATTGGTCGGTACGGTTCCCTCTTACCCCGTAGTTATGAAATTGGGCGTCTTTTACTCCATCTAATGATTCCAGATGTTCCTCTAAGTAAGGTACATATCCACCTTTTTTCGTACTGTCTCCTACACCTTGAGTTAGTGAATCTCCCACGGAAACAACTTTTAAATTTTGCGGTATGAAGGTTTCGTTCGGATTATCTTTATCCCACATGGATACTTCTCTTGTAATATGCTTAGCAGCATCTTCTAACGAACAGCCTGACAGGAAAAAAACAAAAGCAAGCATGAGAATCGTTAATTTTTTCATATACGTCACCTCGCTTGCACTTTAATATTATTATATCACGCTTGTTTAGTCATGAAACCTTTGTAAACAAAACATTATCAACATGTAAATTCATGTGACTCATTTGTCTTCTTTAATGAACTGACGGCTGGAACCTGATTTGAATGTAGCGAATACTTCTGTTATAAACTGTCCATAGTTGAACTGCTTCGCGATTTTATGAACCCGCCATGGTGCTTTTTCCTTTGATTGTCTAAAATCTCCTATGCTCTGACCAAAAGTACATCCCGTATTGACGGCAACCCGGATAGGTACCTCTTCAAATATCATTTTTTCCCCATCGGCAAGAGCCCATATAACCAATAGATCGTGCAGGGGACTCCCGGATATATCAGGGTAAGTCTTCTTGTAGAAGTCATAATAATAATCCACCATCGGCTTAATGATCTGCCCGACTTTGTCATTTGATTTTAAATAATATTCATGAAGGGAATCAATCATGGAAGGTGTTATGAGTGCATACATCGTTACATCTAAAGGAATGAGGTGGATTTTTTTGGGTGCGAGTTGAATCAGGATATTCGCTGCATAAGGATCTCCAAAAAAATTCGCTTCTGCAGTCGGGGTTACATTTCCTGGTACGTGAAATGCCCCTCCCATTACATAGAATTCTTTCACTTTTTTCATTGTTTCTGGATATAGGACAAAGGCTGTTGCTAAGGAAGTTAAACGTCCGGCAGAGAATATAATTAATTCTCCTGCATACTTATCAATTAGTGCATTGATTTCATAGAAATTCTCACTGATTTCATAGCTATCAAGTTCTATTTGTTCAGGGATGATGGGTCCTAACCCGGATATCCCATGAACCTCGGGATAGAATTGAGGTTGTGCACCGGTTAAAGCAGAGACCGCTCCCCCGATGACAGGGATATCGGTTATCCCGGTGAGGCCTTGAAGGTATTTGACGTTATTCAACGCACTCTCTTTAGAGACATTTCCATAGTCAGAAACAATTCCTACTATTTCAATCGTATCACTATAGTAAGCATACAATACAGCGACAATATCATCGATTCCAAAGTCTGAAATCACCAATACCTTCTTCTTATCATACAAATTCGGACACTTCCTTTCATTTATTTACTGCATAGGAAGAATCGTCATGCCATTTGACCAATACCTTGAAGAGTAGACTGAGCTTTCTTACCTATTATATTTCTATGATATGATTGATTTGGTTATGAGGACGCAAGAAGATACATAAAATCTTCAAGAAATGGTACGTACCTGCTTTTTAAAAATGGTACAATACATGTACAAACTAATAGGAAAGGTGAACGTATGAAGAAAAATCTCTTATTATATTTCACACTTGTTATAGGTTTATTAGGCATTATCACCGGTTGTTCAAGTAATCAGGAAGAGGAAGCTCACCATGATCATACAGCCGCTAATGGAGATATCCGTGAAGAAACCGCTTCTGTTGATACACTTCCCTCTTTCCTTAACGATAAAGATGACAATATGAAGCTTATTTATTCTTCGGCTGCTAAAAATCCTGAGCTGTTACAATATATCCCTTGTTATTGCGGTTGCGGTGATTCAGCTGGACATGAGAGCAACCTGAATTGCTTTGTTTACGAAATAAAAGGTGAAAAAGTGGTTTGGGATGATCACGGTACAAGATGTCAGGTATGTTTGGAAATTGCGGCAGAGTCCATTGTGAAATACAAGAATGGTGAGTCCATCAAACAAATTAGGAACTTTATTGATGAACAATATAAAGAAGGGTACGCTAAGCCTACTCCGACGCCGATGCCCTCATGATGAATACAGACAGGAGAATCTTCTGCTGTCTTTTTTTTTATATAAAAAAAGACGAAAGGAAAAATCCCCTTTCGTCTTATCGTAATAAATCAATCCGTGTAATACATAAATCCTATTGCACCAATTCCAGTGTGCGTACTGATGATTGGTGTTGTCGGAACGATATCGATTTGGTCGTAACCTGTTTTTTCAATGATCTTAGCCTTAAGATTTTGAGCCAGCTCCAGTCCATCTGCATGAACAAGTCCTACACCCCGTATCGTTTTGCCTTTAACGTCTTCCAAGAAATGTGTTGTTAAGTATTTGACCACTTGTGTATGGCTACGGACCTTGGCTACGGGAGTATACTCGCCACCTTCTAAAGAAGCGATAGGTTTAATGTTAAGCAAGGAACCAATCATTGCCCGTCCCTTTCCGATTCTTCCGCCTTTTGCCAGGTTTTCAAGTGTATCAACAACAACAAATAAATTTGTATTTTGACGAATTTCTTCTATGGCTCCAAGGATTTCTTCAAGGGATTTACCTTCTTTTGCAAGCTTTGCAGCTTCAATTACCTGGAAAGCCAGTCCTTTGGAAATGAAACGTGAATCCACAACTGTAACATCTGATGAAGACATTTCAGCAGCCGATTCCGCTGAGCGGACAGTTCCACTCATTCCACCTGTCATATGTATGGACAAAACTTTCGAACCATCTTTTCCTAGTTCATCATAAAGTTCAACGAATGTTCCTGCTGGTGGCTGCGAACTTTTGGGTAATTCCTTTGAAGCTTTCATTTTCTCAAGAAAGCTTAGAGGCGAAAGATCAACTCTATCTAAGTACGTTTCTCCATCGATTGAAATGGATAGAGGAACTACATGAATATCAAGTTCTTTTACGACCTCATCGGATAAATCCACCGTCGAGTCTGTTACAATATTTATTTTGGTCATTTTTGCCACATCCTATCTCCCATATCAATAGTATTATATCGTTAAATGCTACGGATTTAAATAGATAGCAGGGATTTCTTCACGTTGCAATCTATCTAGATGTTATAATTCCCAAATAAAAAGGAGAGGCCCAACGTAACCTTCACGCTAAAGGACCTGCCCCTTTTAGAATTATGCATTATTCTTTAACTCTTCTGATTGATAAATTTCTTCATACTCTGACCATTTCGTCGTTCTCTTTAAATATTCTCTAAAGCTGAAGATGGTCTTATGCCGATTCTGATTGACAATCTTTGAAATAAATTGATTCAGCCTAAGATTTACCCTTAGATAAAGTGGGCTATCTTCCTTCATGACAGGAACTTCCAAGATTTTGACCTTCCGTCCATCCGTTGATTTGAACTCAATGGTTTTTGTCAGCAAAGTATCAATCCTCTTTTTCACCCGTTTATACTCTTATTATACCCCATTTCACGGCGCATAAAATGTCTAATCATGCAAAAATACTAATATTTTTTCTAAAGATCTCTTAAGAAACAGGCAGTATGCATTCAACCGAATCGTGTTTGGGTGAATTAACGAAATTGGATACCTGGTACCCTTTCATTCCGTCTTTCTGAAGCGGTTTTAAAACCGAGGACGCTTCCTCAAATGAATAATCGTCCGTATTCAGCCATTTTTCAATGGCCTCACGATTCGTGAGTATAACAGGCATTCGTTCATGAACCGGTTTTACAAGTGAGTTAGCTTCTGTTGTAAGAATCGTAGAGGTTGCCCCCTCCCCATTACGATCCCATAACCCGGCAAATACAAATGGCTCATCCTCTTTTAATTGAAATCTCACAGGAACCTTTTGTGTGTTCTCCTTCTTCCATTCATAGAAACCATCTGCAAATATCACCATTCTTTTCGAATGGACAAGGGATTTGAAGCTGGGTTTCTCCAATAAGGTTTCACTGCGGGCATTGATCAACGGTTTCCACTTCTTCCGTTCTGCCCAATGAGGAACGAGCCCCCACGTTATCTCTCCCGCTCTGCGCTTGCCCTTATGTGATATAAGGGAAAGAACTTTTTGTGATGGGGCAATATTGTATCGAGGCTGCCATTCTTCAAGGAATTCATCAATTAAGTATTGTCTTACTAATTCTTCTAAAGGAGTCGTTAAGGAAAACCTACCGCACACCACTGTCACCTCATTCGTTTCTTTACTTAGGAATATACATCATAATGAGAAGAATTTCTAATCCAAAAGGCGCACTTTAATCCTTTACTATGTTAATGATTGCACAATGACGATAAGAGGATTATCATAAATATATACATTGTTGACTCATTGAGCGTTCAATGAGGGCATTATAGAAAGGATGAGACTTCTTTGACATATGATTTCGATTTTTCCAATTGGAAAGAAGAAGTTGCAAACGCCATTACCCACGGAATCGGATTAATTTTGAGCATACCCGCTTTAGTGATGTTAATCATATTCGCCGTACATGAAGGATCCGCCTGGCATATTGTGAGCTTCTCTATCTTCGGTTCCTCAATGATTCTTCTATACTTATTTTCAACCTTGTTACACAGCTTTAAGCCTTCAAAAGTAAAGAATCTATTTGCCATTTTAGATCATTCGGCTATTTATATCCTGATCGCCGGAACCTATACTCCATTTATGCTAATCAGTGTGAGAGGTGCATTGGGATGGACATTGTTTGGGATTGTCTGGGGACTCGCCATTGTAGGAATTGTATTTAAATGCTACTTTGTTCAACGTTTCCAGGTCGTTTCCACCTTCTTTTACCTTGTGATGGGCTGGCTTGTCATCATTGCCATAAAACCATTATATGCCAGTCTTACCGGTGCCGGATTCGGACTGTTGCTGGCAGGCGGAATCATGTATTCCATCGGAGCCATTTTCTACGTGTGGAACAAACTGCCTTACAATCACGCGATCTGGCATCTTTTCGTATTGGCAGGAAGCAGCTTTATGTATTTCTGTATCTTGTTTTACGTTTAAGTATGGTTATGTTTTTCAATAAAAGGGTACTGCCGGGATATCCCGGCAGTACCCTTTTATTATCTTCTCATCTATTTACGTACATATACCTTAAATTCATAGTCGTAAGGATTTTTCTCATCCTTCAATCCTTTAACAGATGAGACACAAGTGAAATTCTCCCATGGGATGGAAGGCATGGTCGTGTCGCCTTCAAATTCATGATGAATCTCTGTTACATACAACTTATCTACATGAGGGATGAACTGCTTGTACACTTCTCTTCCGCCCATAATAAAGGTTTCAGAGTCCCTTCCTTCTGCCCATTCCAGGATATCCTCTACAGAATGCAGGACGAGACAGCCTTCCGGTTGAAAGCTTGTATTTCTTGTAAGAATGACATTCTCCCTTTTTGGTAACGGCATACCGATGGAATCAAACGTTTTTCTTCCCATGACGATTCCATGTCCATTTGTCGTTTTCTTGAAGTATTTCAGATCTTCAGGAAGCCTCCATGGCAATCCATTGTCTTTCCCAATTAGTTGATTCTGATCCATTGCCCAAATAAAAGAGATCATACACTCACGGCTCCTTTAATATGTGGATGTGGATCATATTCTTCAAGGGTGAAATCTTCAAACTTAAATCCAAAAATATCCTTCACTTCTGGATTAATAGATAATGATGGTAATGATCTAGGTTCTCTGGAAAGCTGTAAGTTCACTTGATCAAGGTGATTCTGATAGATATGTACATCACCGAAAGTATGAACGAACTCTCCAGCTTCCAGATCACATACCTGGGCTACCATCATTGTTAATAGAGCGTATGAAGCTATATTAAAAGGAACGCCGAGGAAAACATCAGCGGAACGTTGGTATAGCTGACAGGATAATTTGCCATCGGCTACATAGAACTGGAATAAGCAGTGGCAAGGAGGCAAAGCCATATGATCTACATCCGCAACATTCCACGCACTTACGATCATTCTTCTGGAATCTGGATTGTTTTTAATCGTATCAATCAGATTCGTAATTTGGTCAATCGTTTCACCATTCGCTCCTGACCACGATCTCCATTGATGACCATATACAGGACCTAACTCTCCGTTTTCATCGGCCCATTCATTCCAAATTCGGACTCCGTGTTCTTGAAGATATTCAACGTTCGTATCCCCTTTTAAAAACCAAAGGAGTTCATGGATAATGGATTTCACATGCAGTTTTTTAGTCGTAAGAAGAGGGAAACCTTCCTTTAGATCAAAACGCATTTGATAACCGAACGTGCTCATCGTGCCTGTACCTGTTCGATCTTCTTTCTTCGTGCCATTTTCAAGAACATGTTTGCACAAATCTAAATATTGCTTCACACTGACCACACCTTTTAAAAGTTTATAGTTCTTTAAAAAATTGATATGTTGCTGGTGCCTTCTTCTTTAGAAGATTTCTAGTTTCTGAGTTTAAATAATACATGGCAAATGTTTCTGCAAAATATTCTTCTTTGTATTGAAGAAAATAGGGTTCGTTCGGGAATACCCGTGGAGCTTCTCTCTTCCAAAGAGGCAAGAATTCGAGCTCATAATAAAGGTCCGTTAAGACATAACGATCAATACTGTGGGCGAGTTCATGCAATTCTAAATTAAACGAATTATGCCCCTTCCCTTTCTCACTGTGACCAATTTTGACTAAAACTAGCTTCGATCCACCAATTCCAGGAACGTCATCCCACGTGATACTTTTATTAGTGTACCCTCTTGGGGTAACTCCTTTCAAGTGACTTGTGGTAGAAAAATCGGTTAATTTTTTTACAAACAGCCTTATTTTAATATCCTGTGAATTCGTAGACTCTAAAAGTGGGGTTGGAATCCGATCTAATCTCTCAATCATTTCCATTGCAGTTGCTTTATCATAGGTTGATTGGGGCAACAGGACCATATTTTCTAACTCTTTACTGGATTGAAGTTGTAATTGTGTTTTAAGAGGAGAATGCTTTAAGAGGGTTCCACTGTAGTCGGCTTTTGAGTTGGTCCACAGAATGACCAGAGTAACCGAAATAGCGAGGATGATGAATATACGCTTCACTTATTGTCCCTCCTTTCTTCTAAGGAAAGTATTATGATGTTATTACTATTTTAACATAATGATAGAGTTGTTTTTAGGAGAGATTGTTTCCAATAACTAAAGCGGAGGCGGCTCGTTCTGCCCCGACAAGCATAAGGCATACCTGCCATTCAATTTGACACAAAAAAGCAAGCACGCATAATTCACGCACTTGCCTTTATTCTAATATGGACGTTGAAATCAGGAGACACTCATCCATTGTGGCGGAGTGTTTTTATCCCAATATATACTTCCTAAATCATGATGTGCCTGAAATTGATCATGCACTGTATGATAGTGAAAATTGAAGTAATAGCCATCTTTAGGCGGATGGTCTTTTCTTACATGAAACCGTATGACATCTTCACCAGAGCGTTGGTCATAAATATGAAAAATCTTTTCTGTTTTTGCATATTGGGGCACTTCTGAAATAGTAAGTGACGTTAAGTCTTCTTCTGGAAATTGAATAGCTGTATCAGCTATCGCCTTTTCGATTTTAGGAAGGATTAAAGACTTGAATTCGTCTTCAATAACTGGCCTGATCTTAGACCCGAACTTTTCATAAGCATTTTTCTCTGCTTGTACCATCATTATCCCTATGAAATCCTCCCGGGAAATGGAAGACTCCTCTTCCAGTACTTCCTCTGGAACAGATTCAACCGACGGAGGCTTTCCATTGCCTTTTGCCATAGTATGATTTTGTTCATTAAGAAAGGCTTGTGAAGGAGAAACAAGTCCAAAGGTTAGAATGGATAGCAGTATAAAAAACGACTTTTTGAGCCAGATTGACATAGATAACGTCCTTTCCTATGTATTACGTCTATTATTATACTATTTCTTACGGATAAAAAGTGAAAAAGGTTTCATTTTTTTGTAGGATATAAAAATCTTTATGTGGTAGTATATTAAAGAGGATACTTTGTAAGGAGGATAACTAGATGGATACAGGACTTATGATCAATATTGGATACTTACTTCTATTAGGTTATTTCGTTGTACTAGGATTTACTGATTAATACTTAGATGATTAGACAGGCTTAAGATGCCTGTCTATTTTATTGTTTAAAAAAGGTTATTTTCACAAGGCTCTCTTCGTAAAGTTTGTTGCTATTGTAGAGGAGAAAGTAATAGTTGATTTCCGCTCCAGGATGCTCGCTTTCCGCGGGGCTGGCGGTGAGCCTCCTTCCGCTCCAATCAACTTTCTGAGCATGTATCCTTAATAGAAATCCATAAAAAACAAGAAATTTGTCAATCATCCTCATTAAGGTGAGGAGGTATTGATTTTTTTAAGGAAGAAAAATATTTTTTCTAGTTACATTGTTTTTTGCACACCTTTAAGATCTGTCACAAAAATTCTGTAACGATGGTGAGGGGAACTGCGTAGACTCCTGCGCAATGCTGGCGTGCCGAGACCCCGTTAGGCTAAGCTGAGGAGGCTGGGCGAACGTTCGGGGAAAGCGGAGCAGTTCCCCGAACCATCCAGCACACACCAATTGACAGAGTCCTGCAGAGCTAGCAATCTTCGCGAAGAGAGACTAAATTAAAAGATTATACTCGAATGATTCCAAAGTGAAATTTGGCTGATGGTCTTTTGATCACGTCAAACCCCAGTTCTTTGAATAACGGTGACTGAAAGTGTTCTTTTAATACTACCCGCTTTTTGGCCACCCTTTTTGCTTCTTCTATTCCTTCTTTTGTTAAGCGTGTATAGCTGGCCCATTGGCGGATGGGGTTAATTCCATGAGAATCTGTTAAGGCTTCTTCAAACATCGGATCAAGGTAAACGACGTCGAATGCATTATTTGGAATACCCTTTAATACTTCCTGAAATTGTCCGTTGATGACGGTGATTCGATTCATTGCACTATTTAGTTCATTGAGTGGAGATACCCAGTCCTGAAGGCCGTGATGTAGGACATGAGAAATATACTTATTCGCTTCTACTCCGACTACTCTTCCCTTTTCGCCTACAATATGGCTGGCGATAATACTATCTGAAGCAAGACCCAGCGTACAGTCCAATAGACTCATACCCTCTTTAAGGTCACAAGCTTCTATGAGTGGATCGGTCTCCCCGCGCATGACTCTTTTGATTCTAAAGGAAGCGGAGTTGGGATGGAAAAAGAAAGGTTCGCTATTTTCTTCTCTTGTATGAAGTTCTAATCTCTCCTTTCCAATCACTAAACAGTCTTGCTCTTGCAGATTCATATGGTGTAAAATCGATCTCTTCTTTCTGGGGATATAGGGAATATCGAGTATCTCTGCTGTTTTATGTGCTTTTTCTATGACTTCCTGGTTCGCTCTCCCGCATGTTGTGACAAACACTATATACATTCTCCTTTAATGGTACCGTTTTACGGTTTTTCTTTCGTTTATTTATCCTACCATAAAAAGAAACGGATGACAGAGTCACCCGTTTCTTTTTGGTCTTTAGCAATTTTCGTTAAAAGCTGTGGATAAATTGGAAATAATCGATGAAATGTCATGATCTTCAATTTCTTCCCTCGGGATGAAATGAACGACTTTTTTTCCTTTAAGTAAAGCCATTGATGGAGAGGAAGGTTCGTACCCTTCGAAGTACTCTCTCATTTTGGCTGTTGCCTCTTTGTCTTGCCCAGCAAAGACAGTAATGAGGTGATCAGGTGTCTTTTCATTATTCATGACGGATTGCGTTGCAGCGGGTCTTGCAAGTCCCGCTGCACACCCGCATACAGAGTTAATAACGACCAGGGTTGTTCCATCTGCATTTTCCATATAATTCTCTACTTCTTCTTCTGTACCCAATTCTTTGAAGCCTGCTTGTGTAAGTTCTTGTCTCATCGGTTTAACTAACTGCCTCATATATTCTTCGTAAGCCATTGACATTTATAATCAACCCTTTCCCACTATTATTGTTGACGTGCTTCGGTCATCTGTTTCCAAACAGATCCTTTTGCTTCTTCGCCGCCCTCTATTCGTTCGATGGCCATTTTCACTTGAAGCTTCACTTCGAATTCTGGGTCATTTTCCGCTTCCCGTAAGCCAGGCAATGCAGATTCATCCCCTACTTCATAAATGAACATGGCAGCACGCCATCTCACAAGTTTACTCTTATCCTTTAAGGCTAGAATCATTTCCGGAGTGGCTTTTGCAAAACCTAAGTCCGAAAGGCAATCTCCAGCCGTTCTCCTTACTGTGACTGATTTATCATGTAACCCTTTATACAGCAAAGGAAGAACTTTTTCATCTTCAATCATTCCCAAATAGACAATAGCCAATCGGCGAATGGATACTTTCTCGTCCTCCAGGGCTTTCTCGAGCAGAGGCAGGTCATCTAAAGTCGGATCCTCCATCGCATCCAGCTTCTGATACCTTGTTTGCCAGTCCGGCGCTTCAAAGTCCGCGACACTTACCTTTTGCTTCTTCTTGTAAATGAGAGGTCCTTTGGAATCGGTTGTTTCCTGTGCTTCTTCTACAAGTGCTGCCAGCCTTTCAGAAGGATAGGCTGCAACTAGTTCTTCCGTCACATTGTTACCAATCTCATCTAAGTCTCCGTACCGAATACCGTAATCTTTCCACTTTCTGAGAAGGACGACATTATCTCCATCTTTTTGAGACTGACCGATTGCTTCCAGGAATGGGGCGGGAAGTGAAAATCGCTTCTCTTGTTCCCCGTCTGTCACCTTTACTTGCATCGGAATTCCCTTGAACATCTGCACGCTAACATTCACTTCACCAAAATGTTCTTCCATGGGAGATTCATTTTCCTGGTCCAGAGTATCTTCACCGAAAGCTTTTCTAACCTGTGGCAGAAGCTCCTGCCAATCGAATTTCGCATTTCGCTCAACGGCTAAGAAGTCGGCAACATGATAGACCCCTTTAATACCGTCTATGGCAAGGATATCTTTAATGACGGGAGGAGCCCCGTCCGCTTCATCTTTTTTATAATTATTGCTCTTCCCGGCTTTCATTTCCTGGTCAAGAAGAACTTTCATCGTATTAGGACTTGGAGTAGGTTCAATCGATACTATCCTCAAGCTTGATGCCCCTTTCTATAAACAGTTCTTATACCATCCATTCTAACATAGTATCCATGATGCCTTAAACGAAGAGACTTATTCAGCAAATTCGGAAAGGTATGTCCATCTTTCAATGAGCTTTTCCAATTGCTCGTTAAGATTTTGACTTTCGTTCATTAACTGCTGTGCTTTTTCAAAATCACTGCCGACCTTTTGCAGCTCAGCATCTGCTTCTTCTATCCTTTTTTCAATGTCGGCCATCTTATCTTCGATTTCGTCCCATTCCCTCTTCTCCATGTAAGAAAGCCTCTTTTTCTCTTTTTCCTTCTCTTCCTTCACGGGAGCAGATTCTTGCTTCTTGACCGGATCCTGCTTCTTACTTTTCGCTTCGCTCTTTTCCAGGTACTCAGTATATTCCCCAAAGTAAAAGTCGATTTGTCCATCTCCATTAAAGACCAGTAATTGCTCAGCTGTTTTATCTAGAAAGTAGCGGTCATGGGAAACGGTTATGACAACACCTGAAAATTCATTTATATAATCCTCCAGAACGGTGAGGGTTTCTGTATCTAAATCATTCGTCGGTTCATCAAGCAAAAGGACATTCGGTTTTGACATTAATAGCTTAAGCAAGAAGAGTCTTCGTTTTTCTCCTCCGGAAAGCTTGCGGATCAATGTACCATGCGTACTCATTGGAAATAGGAATCTTTCCAACATGGAAGTAACTGAGATTTGCTCCCCTTTATCCGTCGTTATATATTCTCCTGCTTCCCTTATATATTCGATCATTCGCATATTCTCATCAAGTTCTTCATGACCTTGAGTATAGTATGCGACCTTTACGGTTTGGCCTTTTAGTAAATCACCACTTGTAAGCTCATCGGTTCCGGCAAGAAGGTTAAGAAATGTTGATTTTCCGCTCCCGTTTTTACCTACGATTCCGATTCGGTCTTTAGGTTTAATAAGGAAAGAAAACTCATCTAAAATTCGCTTGTCTTCAAACATTTTTGAAGCATCCTTGAACTCAAACACTTGTTTACCTAGACGGTTTCCTCCGATTGCCATGTCAACCTGGCCGCCTGAGGGACCTGAAGACATCGTATCCTCTAAGTTTTCGAATCGTTGAATTCGAGCCTTTTGTTTAGTGGTTCTGGCTTTTGCTCCCCTTCTCATCCAGGCAAGCTCTCTTCGATAAAGATTTTGCTGCTTTTCGGATAATTGGCGTTCCACCTCTTCCCTGGAAGCCTTTGCCTCAATAAAAGAAGCATAATTTCCTTTGTAGGAGTAAAGGTTTCCTCCATCCAATTCGAAGATTCTGTTCGTTACCTTATCGAGGAAATAACGATCATGGGTCACGAGCAACACAGAGCCGTTATACTTTCCTAAATAATCTTCCAGCCATTTGATGGACTGGTAGTCTAAATGGTTGGTCGGTTCGTCCAGGATTAATAAGTCCGGTGTTTCGATCAGGACGCCCGCCAGCGCCACTCTCTTTTTTTGCCCACCTGACAGCTCGCTCATTTTCTTTGAAAAGTCGTGAATTCCCAGTTTTGTTAAAATGGATTTCGCATTTGCACTTGCATCCCATGCGTGAAGGATATCCATTTGCTTCTGAGCTTCAAATAAATCTTCTTGTATTCGAGGATTTTCTGAGTTGTTCTCCATTTCCATAAGGGCCATTTCATAATTCCGCATAGCCTGAATGATTTTTGCTTCACCACGAAACACTTGTTGTATCACGGTTAAATCCCCATCAAAAGCAGGCTCTTGCTGAAGGTAGGCAATATGATAATCGCCCGGCTTCGAAAGCTCTCCGGTATCATATTCTTCCATCCCTGCAATGAGTTTCAACAGGCTTGATTTACCCGTTCCATTCACCCCGATCAGTCCGACTCTTTCTTTCTCGGTAATCGAAAACGATATATCTTTAAATAGAGTTTTCTCTCCATACGTTTTAGAAAGATTCTCAGCTGTTAACATTCTCATTCTTGACCAGTCCATTCTTTATTAAATTGCTCTAAAAACCGCAGCATGAAAGCATGACGTTCCTCTGCCAGTTTCCTTCCCGTTTCCGTACACATTAAGTCTTTCAACTTCAATAACTTTTCATGAAAATGATGGATACTGGAACTATCCCCATTCCTGTACTCCTCCAGGGTCATATCCGACCTTACAATAGAATCGGGAGTGTAAATTGGTTGACCCTTCTTTCCACCATAAGCAAACGTTCTGGCAATCCCGATTGCACCAATGGCGTCCAGACGGTCTGCGTCCCGCACAATTCTTGCATCTAACGAGGTTAACTCTGCTTCATGACCACCTTTATAAGAAATAGAATAGATGATCGTTTTCAGTAATTCCTTTTCTTTTTCAGAAAGAGCAAGAAGGGATATGATGTGATCCAGCCTTTTCTTTCCCTCTTGCTTGTCTACAAACTTCTCATCCGGCACATCATGAAGCAAAGCGGCCAGCTCGATTATATATGTATTCGATACATTTTCTTCCCTTGCAATCATGAGTGCTGATTTTCGTACACGATCTAAATGATACCAATCATGGCCTGTAGATTCACCCAGGTACTCATGTTTTAAAAAATCCACACACTTGTCCAGTTCTTTTCGTTCCATGCACTCACCTTCTCTTCTATTGTACCAAATAATGCCCTCTCATCAGAATAAAAAGGAGTGGATGCATGATTCTTCACATCACTCCTTTCTCTCCTAATTCTCTTCGTTTTCTTCAAACCAGCTTATTCCGATTGTATTTGCGCCTGCATGAACCCCAATTACAGCCCCTAAAGGGTACGCCCCAAATTCTATCTCCGGGTACGTTTTTTTCAATTGGTCAATCCATTCTATTGCGTCTTTCCGATTTAATCCGTGTAATACAGACACTTTTGTTATTCTCTTAGCAGATAGGGCTTGATCTAACCGCTCGCTCATGCTGGTCAATCCTTTTTTAATACTTCTTACCTTGTCCTTTACTTCAAGTTTACCATTCTCTATCGCAAGCATAGGCTTTACATTAAGTACACTTCCGAGGAAGAAAGAAAGCCCACTCATCCGTCCACTTTTATGGAGTTGCTCTAAGCTGCCTACCATTACATAGGTTTCACAAGAAGTTATTCGTTTTTCAATGGCTTGTTTTATTTGTAACGGAGCTTTCCCTTCATGTTGTAAACTTTGACCGTATAGGATTAATTCCGTCAATGGATTGGAAATGACCTTCGAATCTATACAGATAATGTTTGGGAGTGTTTCCTTTAACAGCTCTGCAGCTTGATGGGCAGATGAATATGTACCGCTAAAATGTGAAGAGACATGGATCGAAAAGATATAATCATAGTCCTTGGATAATTCTTCAAACAACTCTTTAAACGTTCCGATTGAAGGTTGTGAAGTTTTCACCTCTACTTTTTCTTCTTTTAATTTGAAGAACAATTCTTCAGGAGTTAAGTCTACTCCGTCTTGATACTCCCTCTCCCCAAAGAGGATATTCATTGGAACGATATAGATGTGATTTTCTTTACTGCTTGAATGAGTCGGAACAAATGCTGTGCTATCTGTTATCCAGGCTATTCTCATTGTAAAAATCCCCTTTTTCTATATATTTATGAACTCTCTTTCATACTAGAAGTCTATTCGATCAAGTTGTTGTAACGTTTCTACTGAAAATGAAATCATTTGAAGAACATCATCAACCATTTCTTCTGTAATGACTCTTTTAAAAGTCAGATTCCCCTCGTAGGCAGGAGGGTTAAGAGAGGATATCACTTCTTTCCATTCCCACTTTTTATCCTTACCCCATGTTTCCTCAAGTAACTTACGGCTTTCCTTCAACTTTTCATCGCCTTTATAGACGATGAGGATATCTGCACCTGCTGTATTCTTTTCTGTCATCATCTTTCTCTCAGCCAGAAAGTGACCCATATCAGCTTTTAAATGAAATTCGATCGAAATGGATTTCTTGTAAGGTAAAGAATAGTGAATTTGATAACAACGTTCATAGTGAGCAAAGTCAAATAAATCCTTCCGGTCAAGGATTTGGATTTCCCCTGTCAAATCAAGATCATAGACAGCTCCCTCAAAGACTACCTTTAAGTTATCAAAGGCTGTTGGATCAAACATGTTTTCCTCTCCCTTCAAACCTCAATGACTAAAATAACCCTACAGCCCTGCCGTCATCATCCACATTCATTCCGAATGCTGCCGGATTTTTTGGCAGGCCAGGCATAGCCATTACTTCTCCTGTTAATGCAACTATAAATCCGGCTCCGATCTTCGGCTTAAGCTCTCGGATTGTGATTGTAAAATCTTCAGGACGCCCGAGTTTAGATGGATCATCTGATAAAGAATATTGGGTCTTGGCCATACAAACCGGCAGGCCCCCCCACCCTTGATCTTCAAACTGCTGGAGCTGCTTTCGTGCATTCACCGTGTAATCTACTTCTTTCGCTCCGTAAACCTTTTTCGCAATCGTTTCAATTTTAGATTGGAGTGAATCAGAAAGTTCATATAGACCAGAAAATTCCTTCGTGTTCCCTTCTATCTCATCCAATACCTTTTCGGCTAAGTCTCTTCCACCCTTTCCACCTTTTGCCCATACATCGGTTAGTGAAACTTGTACTCCCAGGTTTTCGCACCACTCTATAAGGGTCTGGATTTCGTCATCACTATCAGTCACAAATCGATTAACCGCAATCACATAAGGTACGTTGAAATGATCTAACGTTTCCATATGCTTCTTCAGATTAGATAATCCTTTTTGCAGAGCCTGAAGGTTTTCAGTTTGAAGATCACTTTTCCCTTGACCTCCATGCATCTTCAGAGCACGAATGGTGGCAACAAGCACGATGGCATCAGGGGCTATGTCTGCAGCTCGAGATTTGATATTCAGAAACTTCTCGGCTCCTAAATCAGCACCAAATCCAGATTCCGTTACAACATAATCAGCCAGCTTAAGAGCCGTTTTGGTCGCCATGACACTATTACACCCATGGGCAATGTTTGCGAATGGTCCGCCATGAATAAGAGCAGGAGAATGTTCAATCGTTTGAACGAGATTAGGTTTTAGGGCATCCTTTAACAGTAATGTCAGCGCACCTTCAACTCCTAAATCTTCGACGGTTACCGGTTGTTTTGAAAAGTTGTATGCGACAACCATCTGTCCAAGCCTTCTTCTTAATTCTTCAAGATTTTGAGATAAACAGAGAACAGCCATAATCTCAGACGCCACTGTAATATCAAATCCGTCTTCACGGGGAACACCTTGTACCGGTCCACCTAAACCAACGATGATTTGTCTAAGGGCACGGTCATTCATGTCCAGAGCCCGTTTCCATACGACCCTTCTTTGATCGATATTCAGTTCATTTCCCTGATGGATATGATTATCTACCAATGCGGCTAAAGCGTTATTCGCCGTCGTTATAGCGTGGATATCACCTGTGAAATGAAGGTTAATATCCTCCATGGGAAGAACTTGGGAATAACCTCCTCCTGTTGCTCCTCCTTTGATTCCCATCGTTGGACCTAGTGATGGTTCCCTCATGGCAATGATGGTGTTTCTATTTAACTGATTTAACGCATCTCCGAGGCCGACCGTAACCGTTGATTTGCCCTCGCCTGCTGGAGTTGGGTTAATCGAGGTTACAAGGATTAATTTCCCGTTGGAACGGTCTTGGAGTTTATGTATCGCTTCATAGGATATTTTCCCTTTGTATTTACCATAAAGCTCAATATCATCTTCTGTGAGACCGATTTTCTTCGCAATATTTAGTATCGGTTTCATAGTAGATTGTTGAGCAATCTCAATATCTGATTTCACTATTTTCTTGGTTGTTGTCACTTGAAATCACCTTCTAATTATGTGATGGGAATTTGGCCCTTGTTATAAATTTTACAAAAAATCTTATTTACTCATAAACTTCATTTACAATCCATTAGTAATCTTAAATTGTAGTGTTACTTAATTCTACACTATGTTTTATATCTCCACCATTATTGCCTTTTATAGGGGGAATAAGATTGCTGCAAGAAAAGTCGATTCTAATCTTGACCGCACGTTTTGGAGAAGGACATATTCAAACTGCTGAAACTCTGGCTCATACATTTAGGAGCCAGGGATATAAACGGGTGAATATCTGTGATCTATATGGAGAAGCCTACCCTGCCATGCACTCCCTGGCCCAGAATTTATTAAAAAAAGGATTTTCCAAATTCGGTACCCCTTTCTATAAAGCATTCTACTATGGAACAGATAAACTTTCCTCTAGAGGATTGAGCTACTTTTATCAGCATTTAGGAAAAAATCGACTAATGAAACTGGTTGAAACCCACTCACCGTCATGCATTATCACGACATTCCCACTTCATGCTGCACCATACCTGAGGCTTCGCTCAAGCTTGAACATACCTACATATACCGTCATTACAGACTACTGTGCTCATCCGTTGTGGATTCATCCCATGATCGAGAAATACTATGTGGCAACAGATCACGTAAAGAGGACGCTCATCTCTTACGGAGTAGAGACAGAGAAAATCTTCATTAGCGGTTTACCTATCCGTTCCAGCTTTCATCATACACTCAAAAAAAACTATAAAGAATTTGGACTTTCCCCAAAACGGAAGACCATCACCATTATGGGGGGAGGTCTAGGTTTGATTCCGAATATTGAACCGCTTTTATTGTCCCTATCCAAAGATCACAATCTTCAAGTAGCCGTTGTGTGCGGGAGGAACGATCAGCTATACAATCAGCTGGAAAAATTTAAATTCAACGATAACATCCACATTTTCGGATATATTTCCAAAGTGGAAAACCTTTTTTCCCTTACCGATTGTCTGATCACTAAGTCCGGTGCTTTATCATTGACGGAAGCCGCTTGTTTTAAATTGCCCATCATCATTTTTAAGCCCTCACCCGGCCAGGAAAATGAGAATGCCAATTATTTATTAAAAAGGACTGCAGCACTCACCTATTCGAATCAAACAGACTTTATGGAAAGCATTTATCGATGTCTCTATGATAAAAATACGATAGATTCATTATCGAAAAATGTATCCTCATTATTTAACAAGAATGCCTGTACCACGATTGTAGAGGATATTCTTCGACACGACCACAGGAAAAACACACTTGTTGAAGGGAGATTGTGATTTGGAAACATCCACACACATCCTATTTGGTATCGGTATCGCTTCTTTAGCTTCCTTGGATCCTTCTCTAAAGGAATATTCATTGCCTGTCTATGTCTCTTGTGTACTGTCTTCAAATGCACCTGACTTTGATTATGCTTTTAAGTTAAAGGGGAAAAGTGAATATTATAAGCTTCATAGAGGTTTTTCCCATTCTCTATTCATGCTGCCTCTTTGGGCTTTTCTGATCACAACAGTATTTGCCCTTTACTATCCGGACTTAGTATTTCTTCAGCACCTTTTCGTTTGGAACTTGGGAGCTGTCATCGTACACGTCATCACGGATGTGCTCAATTTTCACGGCACGCAGGTATTACGTCCTTTTACCGAAAAATGGTTCAGCATTGATTGTATTCCTTTATTTGACTATTTCATTTTCTCATTACATATATCCGGTATGATTCTTTCTCTCACAGGCTTTCATCCTGGGAAAACATTTCTATCCATCTATCTCTTACTCTTCATTTATATATTATTAAGGTTTGCCACCCGCTCTTATATTTATCATCAGTTGACTACTCACTTTCTAAAGTCCAAGGGAGTAAAGATCATTCCAAATATGGACCTTTATTCCTGGCAGGTGATCATAGAAGGAGAGGAGAATTATATCCTTGGAAGATATACGTGGGGGAAACTCATGGTGGACTCTGTTCTCGAGAAAGAAACGCCTCAGCCATGGGTTGAAATTTCAAAGCAAAACAAGGATATCTCCAACTTCATTACCAGTACAATTTTTGTCTATCCAAGAGTGATTGAAAGAAAAGAAGCTCTTGAAGTAAGATGGATTGATTTACGTTTTCGAAAAGGAAGGAGATTCCCGTTTAAAGCGATCTGGGTTTTCTCACATCACAAATCACTCGAGAAAAGCTATGTAGGCTGGTTCCATCATCCGATTGAGTATAAGCGCATCAAAAAAGAACTTGTCAATGAAGTCAGTAAATAAGAAAATCATGCTCGATCCCCGAAATGGAATCGAGCATGTTCATTATTTTTGGAACATAAACAATGTCATAAACGTTAAAGCTTGCTTTAATTCACTTGAAAGCGTCTCTGATAATGAAGACTTTACTCCTTTTTTGTAGACCCAGTCCTCATCAATTTTCTTCCAGCCTTTTTCAGCAGCAAGCTTTTCCAATTCCCAAGGCATCATTGTATTGCAGATGACGTCTTCTCCATGTAGACGCGGATAGGCATTTTCCCTGGGGTGAGCGGTCGGACCTAAAAGACCGATGCATATATACCCGTCAGGAAAGACAATTCGTTCAATTTCGTTCAGAGTATGCAGGGGGTCCTCCGTCCATTCAACTGAATTAATCGCCATCACGGCTTGAAACTTTTCATCTTGAAAAGGGAGAGCACGCAAGTCTCCTTGAACAAAAGATAATGAGTCCCTTTCGTGTTTCTTTGCAATTTTGACCATTTTTTCAGAGAAATCCATCCCCGTGACAGCATAGCCTTTGTCGAAAAGCAAAAATGAACCGTATCCATCTCCGCATCCTAAGTCTGCTACAGCACTCCCACGTTCGATATGCTTAGTGAAAAAGGGAATAATGGCCTTCCTGCTTCCAGTTGTCCACATCTCTACACTTTTGGAATGCCAATGATCTGCGTTGTCTTCCCAGCGCGTTCTGGCACTAGTATGCCATTCTGAATTCTTCATAAGTACACCTCAATATATTTTTTCTATATTATTTTTTATTCTCATTCAGTTAACCATAATCCTTCTTTTCATATATGTTCTCTGTCAAAAAACTGATTAACATAATATTATTATGTAAACCATTTGATGATCTGGATTATCTTTTACGGCTTTTTTGTCCATACTAGTTCTATATCTGAACAAGAAAGGTGATGTTGTATGGAAGAGATTTCTAAGGTTCAACGGAATTACCATGGTAACATTATCAGTTTTCAAACTTCTTCCGGCCGTATTATTTCCTATCGTAAAGCTGTACTGGAAGCCTCAGAGGGATTACTTCAAGGAGTAGTCCTGAATGAAAATGAATGGGGAGAAGTAGAACTAACAAGTATGTCGGTCGATGACGGAAGCTTCAATGACTATCCTTCCATTTTCTAAGAGTGAGGGTTAACTTTTCAGACCCACAAGCCAAAAAGGACTTCATTCTATTGCAATGAAGTCCTTTTTGGCTTGAATTGTCATGCTTTGCCCATTATCATTCAGAGCGATTTTGAATTGTTCGAAGTTCTTCTACCCGGTCCTTCTCTTCATCGAAGAATTGAACGAGATCTCCAATGCGATCAATGGAATCCCAGCTCAGGTGGTGTTCGATTCCTTCAACATCTTCATAAATATGCTCTTCTTTCACTCCAATTACACGAAGGAATTGTTCTAACAGTTCATGCCTATATACTAAACGCTTTCCTACTTTGTTTCCTTTTGGAGTCAGAACAAGCCCGCGATATTTCTCGTAAATGAGATAATCGTCCTTATCTAACTTCTGCACCATTTTGGTAACTGAGGAGGGGTGAACAGATAAAGCTTCTGCTATATCTGATACTCTTGCATAACCTTTGTTCTCAATTAACATATAAATCTGTTCTATATAATCTTCCATACTTGGTGTAGGCATTCTGTACCCTCCAAATTTCCATAAATATCATTAAAAGTTTACTATAACTACAGAATGAATACAACCCAAGCACTTTAAATTACTCCTCTGTCAACCGTTGATTCAGGATCCTGGATACCAACCCGTATTTCGGTGATAACATCCATACGATGAAGAAAACAAGTCCTGCGGCCACTGCCATTGCACCGGAAATGGACACATCGAACATCTTAGCCCCGTAATATCCGATGATACTATCGAATACTCCAATCCCCCCGCTTAATAGCAGCATAACTTTATATCGATCAGTAAGTAAATATGCTGTCGCACCAGGGGCGATGAGCATTGCTACCACGAGAATCGCACCTACGCTATCAAATGCGGAAACAGTCGTAACGGATACCAGACCCATTAATATATAATGAACCCCAAGTACCGGGATGCCGATTGCCGCTGCCATACTTGGATCAAAAGAGGTTAATTTAAACTCTTTGAACAGCAGGAAAATGATGAGGATATCCAATAGCAGTACCGATCCCAGCATCACAACTGATTTAGGTAAGTCCCCAAGTATCGGCAATGACAAGGTATTCCAAGGAACGAATGCAATTTCACCCATTAAGGCATGCTCCACATCCAAATGAACATTCTTAGCAAACAATGAAATGAGGATGACCCCTAAAGCAAACAAGGAAGTAAACACTACACCTATTGCAGCATCTTCCTGGATCCCGTTGGAATTCAATAACTGAACCATAAAGGTAGTCAACAATCCAGCCACTGCTGCACCGATCAACATATAAAACCCATTCATACTTTGGCTGACAATGAATGCCATTACCAATCCGAGGAGCACGGTATGACTGATTGCATCTGCTAACATCGACATCTTTCTCAGGATTAAGAAACACCCGACGATGCCACAGGATAAACCTACTAAACTACCAGTCAGAAGAATCCATAATTCATAACTCATATCCTTGCCCCCCTCTTCTGCTTGACATTTTTACGTTTAAGAAAGGATATTGCATATAAATATCGGACATTTTCATTTGCAGCTTTGTGAGTTGCTCTTTTGATAACGTCTCTTTTTCTTCCTTTTCAATCCACTGAATATCAAGTGAACCCAACTCACTGGGGTACATTTCTTTCAGTTCCATGATTTCATCAACAAAGCTGAATTGCTCCGCTTTCATTAGCCCTGATTTTGTAATCGTCACTATTCCATCCTCTTGTTCCAGGTAACCTTTTTTCATTAAATGCTTCACTACCCGGTTAAATCTTAATTTAGAAATATTGCTTTGTTGAAATATTTGACTTACACGTTTCGTTTGTTTACCTGATTCATACATCTTCTTCAGTATGAATCGCATAGCCAGTCGATCATCATTTTTCAACCTTTTCAAAATAACCGAGATTAATCCGCGCTTCGGAGAGAACAGCATGGATACGATAAAAATAACTGTAGCCGTCAATACAATAAAAGGGCCGGTCGATAACCCTTTACCAAGGGTACTGATCAGCGTTCCGACTGCCCCTGATAAGCCTCCCACAATACCAGAAATAAAGACCATTGTCCTCAATGAATCCGTCCAGTATCTTGCTGATATGGCAGGAGTGATCAGCATAGCAGCCATCAGGATGACACCTACTGCTTGAATACCGATGACAACCGTAATAACTAATAAGGAAACAAAAAGAAAATTCAAAAATCCTACAGGAAGCCCGATTCCCCTCGCGAATTGAGGATCAAAGGTACTCACCTTAAATTCTTTGAATAAAAGTGACGTAATAATAATTAAAGCTGCTGCCGTTAAGCCCATAAGCTGAACATCTCTCCCCACCAGGGAGGCTGCCTGCCCAAAGATGAAATCATCCAAGCCGCTTTGGTTACCAGTGGGCATTTGAGCAACTTTTGTTAAAAGGACGATGCCTAATCCAAAGAATACAGACAATACTAAGCAAATAGCCGTGTCTTCCTTGATTCTCGTCGTATTCGTAATGAGTTGTATCGTGTAAGCAGCAAGGAGCCCCGTTGTAGCAGCACCAATCAATAGTACAAAGAAATTTTTCTCACCAATGAACATAAATGCAAAACAGATTCCCGGCAATGCTGCATGTGCGACCGCATCCCCAATTAAGCTTTGTTTCCTAAGTAGAGCAAAGCTGCCTAAAACTCCGCTTGCAATTCCCAGTAATAAGGTACTCAATAATACCCATTGTGTATTTCCGTCCGTTAAAATCGATTGCCATAAATGATTCATCTTATTCACCTCTTTCTATGGATGAATTAACATTTGATCCTTTTCCAGGAAAGATAATTTCCCTCCATAGGTTAGTTGTAAATTCTCTACGCTGAATACATCTTTCGTTGGACCGTATGCGATCGTTTTTCTATTCAGTAACAACGTCCAATCAAAGTACTCTGTAACAGTTTGTAAATCATGATGGACAACCAACACGGTCTTGCCTTGTTCCTTTAATTCGTTCAATAAAGATATGATCGCTTTTTCCGTTGCAGCGTCCACACCAACGAAAGGTTCATCCATGAAATAGACTTCCGCTTCCTGAGCCAATGCCCTGGCAAGAAAAACCCTTTGCTGCTGTCCCCCTGATAGCTGACTTATTTGTCTTGATGCAAATTGAGTCATACCTACTTTATCGAGACACTCCATTGCAAATTGAACATCTTTTTTTGATGGTCTCTTAAACCATCCTAAATGACCATATCTCCCCATTAATACGACATCCAGAGCATTTGTAGGGAAATCCCAATCGACAGATCCACGCTGAGGGACATATCCAACTAATTTGCTCTTAGGGGAATAAGCTTTTTCAAAGATTTTGATATCACCTGACGAGCGGGGAATCAAACCCAGAATGGCTTTAATTAATGTGGATTTTCCTGCACCATTAGGGCCGACTATTCCGATTAACCT
This sequence comes from Rossellomorea sp. y25, assembly GCF_038049935.1. Taxonomy (NCBI): domain Bacteria; kingdom Bacillati; phylum Bacillota; class Bacilli; order Caryophanales; family Bacillaceae; genus Rossellomorea; species Rossellomorea sp. y25. The sequence goes on from NZ_CP145886.1 coordinate 2,728,868, forward strand.
CCCCTTCGGAACAGAAAACTCTACGTCCATTAAAACCGGTTTTCTATGATACGCAACGGTTAACCCCTTAATATCAACTGAATTCATGGTATCGCCTCCTTAGACTTACTTTAGTCCCTCTACAATTGTATCAACGTTATGCTTATACATACCGATGTACGTTCCTTCTTCTGTTCCTTCTTTCCCCATAGCATCTGAGAATAATTCCCCGCCTTTTTCGACTTCATGGCCTTTATCTTGTGCCCCTGCTATAACAGCGTTGATCGATTTTTCAGAGATACTTGATTCTACAAACACAGCTTTTATGTTTCTGTCTACCAATGTATTGACAAGAGACTGCACGTCTGCTAAACCATATTCAGCATCTGTACTCAGACCTTGTAATCCCATAACTTGAAGATCGTATTTTGCTCCGAAGTAATTAAATGCATCGTGAGCTGTTACAAGGACTCTTTGTTCTTCTGGAATCTTAGACATTTCTTCCGAAGCATATGCTTTCAGTTCATCTAATTCCGCAAAGTATTTTTCAGTATTTCGAATGTAGTCTTCTTTGTTTTCAGGATCTTTCTCAATCAATCCGTCCCGCACTTGCTCCAATGCAATTTTCCATAAATCAATATCGAACCACACATGTGGGTCTGTCGCCGTATTATCTGCCTGATCTTTACGCAGTTTATCTTTAGGTATACTATCAGCGATTGCATAAGTCGGTTTTTCATTGTTCATTTTTTCGAAGATCTCAAGCATTTTCCCTTCTAAATGGAGACCGCTATAGAAAATAATATCTGCTTCCTGAAGCTTACCAATATCCGACTGTTTAGCTTTGTAAAGGTGAGGATCTACACCAGGTCCCATTAAACTTTGAACCTCTACATGCTCTCCTCCAATATTTTTAACCGCATCCCCTATTTGCCCTATTGTTGTCGTAACGACTATTTTATCGTTTTTAGTCCCAGTGGTAGTTGCTCCACAGCCTGATAGGATAAGTCCTGCCGCTAAAATAATGATCATCCCGACAAGAGCCATTAATCTTATTTTCATGTTTGATCTCCTCTCTACCCATATGTTTTTTGATATCTACTACATCTACCTTATTCAAGAAACTTATATATGTTCACTTTTTTTTACACAAGTAATTTCTTTTTTATAAGACTACAAAAGTTTCCTTAGTGCAATAAAAGTTTCCTTAGTGCAAATTTTATTTCCTTACTCAATAATTGTCAATACATATTAACCAAATTCTTTAATCACCCTAAAAATAGGAGGGAATGTTGACTCGAAAATCGTCATATTGTATAGTAAAGTCATCATTGAAGTGTACGATTTTTATGCTTATTTCCAACGTATGAGAGTCAATCATTTCGTGAAAAATATTTTTCAGAGGCACACACGTGCTTGAACGATTTAGGAGGATTCGAAAATGCAAAATGGTAAAGTGAAATGGTTCAATAATGAAAAAGGATTTGGATTCATCGAAGTTGAAGGTGGAGACGATGTATTCGTTCACTTCTCAGCGATTCAAGGTGAAGGATTCAAATCATTAGAAGAAGGTCAAGAAGTTTCTTTTGACGTTGTTGAAGGAAATCGTGGACCTCAAGCAGCAAACGTAGTTAAATTATAATCGTTCGAACAATATAGCATACCAAAGGGCAGCAATTCTTAGGTGAACCTAAGAATTGCTGCCCTTTATTTTTCAATTTAATTTTTGTCCGTAATTTCGAATTTGTTCTCCTATGGTGCATTTTTCTATACAAAAACGATGAGCATAGGTTTTACCATACTCTTTACGAAAGTGCGCTTTAAGTAAGCAGTCGCTACAGTAGGTGTCTATGAGCTCATCCACTTTATCCACCACTTCTTTTCGATTCATGTGATCACTCCTAAGCTTGTTCAAGGACTTACAGTGTATTATTATTTATAGAGTATATAATAGGGAACGATATTATTCTATTCGTTTGTTGCTGTGTACCTTTGTCCCTTGTAAGGCTTGATTGGCCAACTTATCCGCTTCTTTATTATCTTTTCTGTTCAGCACGACCCAAGTGATTTTCAATCGAAGCTTTTTGATCAGGGCTTCAATACGATCGAGCCACCGACTCAAGCCCTCTTCATAACAAGGCCACTCCCCTTCCAACTGTTTTATAACTACCTGGGAATCTCCATAAATCGTACAAGGTGCGCTTTTCACGCCGATTTCATCTAGTAATCCGAGGGCGATATGTAAGGCTGCGTATTCAGCTTCATTATTATTTTCCATTTCCTCGAGAAGTTCATTTTTTCTAATTCTAAATGATTCCCCACCTTTATCGTAATAGATGACTATCCCTGCACCTGCAATGAGGGATTCCTTATCAAACCCACCGTCGAAATACACAACGATGTTTTCTGGTTCCTTTTCCAATTCCTGATTCAGTTTGATAAATTCCTTTCTTGACCACGAATTCCCCATTTCATCTATGATTTCAAGTGCATGGACTCTACCGGTTTTCATCAAATCATCGATATGAATCAATGTTTCTTTTCTTGGAAAGTAGTTTGATTCAAACCATATATTTGACGCTGTTTTACTTACATATTTAAATTTAAGTTTCATTTCCATAATCATACGCTCCTTTTTTTTCATATGATTGTTCATTTCTGCGTTTATTTGTATAATGAGGACTATTGTTTCATTTACACATGTTCATTAGGAGGACTTTATATGTTTAATATATGGTTTGGATTAATCTTCGTTTTCATTACATTCTCTTTACTATTGATTATGTATAGAATGTTTGGACGAACCGGACTGTTTGTATGGATAGGGATATCCACGATACTCGCTAACTTACAGGTCGTTAAAACGATTGAAATTTTCGGTTTGACTGCTACTTTAGGGAATGCCATGTACGGAACGGCATTTTTAGTAACGGACATCCTTAACGAAAAATACGGAAAAAAAGAAGCCCAGAAAGCGGTGTGGCTAGGGTTCTTCACTTTAATTGTTATGACTATTATTATGCAACTCGTATTAGTATTTCAACCACATCCTGAAGATTTCGCACAGGAATCTCTCGCTACGATCTTTGGAATCATTCCAAGAATTGCTCTTGGAAGCTTAGTCGCTTACCTCGTGAGTCAATTAACAGACGTGTATATCTTTACGTATTTAAAGCGGAAGTTCCCTTCAGATTCACAGTTTTGGATTCGTAATAACGGAAGTACAATGGTGAGTCAGCTTCTGGATACTCTTGTATTCACAAGTATCGCTTTTCTGGGAGAATATCCGGTGGATGTCTGGTTTGAAATATTCATTACTACCTATCTCCTCAAATGGATCATATCCATTATTGATACCCCATTTGGTTATTTGGCAAAACGATTTCCTAAAGATGTGTAATAGTAATTTGAATCCGGGTGTACTGGTTTTCCCCCGGCTATTTTATTGGAGGTATGAATTAAGAATTCGTTCTCCCTACGGTCTCTTTTATATGCTACTATAATATTAATCTAAAGATGTACTTTGAGGTGAACGCATATGATCGAAGTGAATATTGATGGAGCAAGCGCTGGTAACCCTGGGCCAAGCGGAGCCGGAATAGTTATTAAAAACAACGGGAAAGTGGAAAAACACTCCATCCCTTTAGGAGTCATGGATAATCATGAAGCAGAATTCATTGCATGCAAGAAAGCTCTAGAGATCTGTTTAGAAAAACAGGCTGATACGGTGTGGCTGAAGAGTGATTCTCAAGCAGTCGTTCATGCGATTGAGAAAGAGTTTGTTCGGAATACTCAATATAAACAGTTGCTACATGATATATTGGGCATGACGAAGCAAATAGAGCTATTCTTCGTAAAGTGGATACCCAGTAAAGAAAATAAAGCTGCAGATGAGCTGGCCCGAAAAGCCATTCATCTGAACTAGAGGAGGATTCGTTTGGCTCGGATTGCTGATATCGCCTTGATCGGTGTTGCTTTTATATGGGGGTCTACCTTCGTGGTTGTTCAATCGGCCATTGAATTCCTTCCCCCATTCATGTTTAATGGGATTCGTTTTCTAATGGCCGCTATCCCTTTGACTATGGTCCTGTTTATCAAAAAAACTCCGCTTGTTAAGCGATCCATTTTGTACGGTATCATTTTAGGAGCTTTTTTGTTTATCGGATATGCCTTTCAAACTATGGGCCTGGTTTTCACAACCCCCTCTAAAGCCGGGTTTGTTACAGGGTTAAGTGTGGTGATTGTTCCACTCTTTTTATTTATCTTCTTTAAAAGATCTCCTTCTAAAGGAGCTATTACAGGATCTATCTTGGCCGCCATAGGGCTGTACCTGCTTATGGCTGGTCACTCCCAGGCATTTAACATTGGTGATGCCTACGTATTCATTTGTGCTTTTGGATTTGCCCTGCATATTATTTACACAGACTTTTTTACCCAAAAAGCCTCCCTTCTGCTTTTAACTACGGTGCAATTATGCACGGTGGGAATCCTCTCCATGGGGTGTGCATTTATGTTTGAAGACCCAAAGGTTTTACTGCTGAATGGCGTTTTGGGCAATAAGGAAGTGATCACCGCTTTACTGATTACTTCTTTATTAGCTACCTTATTGGCATTTATCACTCAAACCTATGCTCAAAGATATACGACGCCTTCAAGAGTGGCGATCATATTCACCTTGGAGCCTGTTTTTGCCGCCATCTGTTCCTATTTGTGGATCGGAGAACGATTGGGGTCCCTGGCTATTGCAGGAAGCGGATTGATCGTTATTGGGATGCTCTTTTCTGAGCTGCCAATCTTCGCATGGATGTTAAAAAAAATGAACAAAAATCATTCAGTTGAAGTGAAATAGGAGGCCGATTGCCGGCTCTCCTATTTTTTTTATGGGGTGAGTATTAGGAAAGACCACCAAAAAGGAAACAATCCTTTTTGGTGGTCCCGTGTCTCTTTTCTATGCCAAGCCCTGTTTCTCCATCCACCTCAGTGCTTCTTTTCGGGATGCGATTTGTTGGGAATGGAGTCTCTCTAATATGGACATGTAAAAACTGCTATCGAATTGCTTTTGGGCTTTTAATGTGATTTCAATGGCGCTATTGACCAATTCATCCGGGGCATCTGTATATTTTTTTCCGAAATAGATGAAGCCAATTGCGTCTTCCTGAAATTTGAAGCCTTTGTTTTCAAGATCTATGAGAAATTCTTCTGTTGTCTTTTTCACGTTTCTCCTCACCTTATCGCCACTTTGTCATCTCTTATCTTACAGAAAATTTTTTCTTTTGCCTATCCTTTTTCGAAAACAGGAAGGCAATGTAGCCCATAAATGAGCCGAGTAACGCACCGCCAACGACTTCTTGAGGCTGATGTCCCAGCATTTCTTTCAGTCTTTTTGGCTTTTTCTCTTCGAATTCCACCGTTTCTTTTTCATGAGCTTTTCTAACGAGCTCATCCAAACTGTTTACTTTAAGTGTCAGTTCACCTGTTTGTCGTCGAATTCCTTGGGCATCGTACATCACGATGAGACCAAAGATAAATGAAAGAGCAAAATCAATGGTTCTGACTCCCCTCTTTAAGGCAATGAATGTTGTTAAAGAGGAAACCCCTGCACTATGGGAACTTGGCATTCCCCCTGTCTGGAAAAATAGCTCAGGTTTCCATTCCTTCTTCTTCAAAAAATGCAGAGGAATCTTCAGCCCCTGTGCGAGGGCTATACTAATAAGCGCTGTTACTATCCCTTTATTCACCCTTACACCTCCCTGTCTCTAGTTTGTCCTAAAATTCTCTACACATGGGATATTTGTAATGAACATAGCCAAAATAATAATGACCACATTAAAGGAGGGGTTTTGACATGACAAAAGGAAACAACAAAAACAAAGGTAAAAGTGCTAATAGTGTGAATCCACAAGGGATTTCCCAGGATGCTGAATTTGCCATGGAGCCGAAGAGCAAGTTAGAAAATGCTGCTAAAAAAGCGAATAAGAAGTAGCATTTCATCATTAAAAAAGTGTCAGGGTTAAAAACGATCCCTGACACTCCTAATAAAGGTTAACTTGAGGCAACCATCACATTAGAGCCTACTAGATATCTTCTAAGCACTTTCAACTCTAAGTCATCCACAAGGGAGAGTGTTTCATGAGCTACGTTATTCCAACGAGCTTCCTCTACCGAAACAGATAGTGGCACCTCGCAGTGAATCTCGGCTAACTTTCTTGAAACATGAAGCATGTCCAGATCGACTTCAATCTTCTTTCGTTGAGATGGGGTTAACTCGTGCAAGTTGTCGAGAATACCTGCAATATCCTTATATTGTTGAATCAACTTTAAAGCTGTTTTCTCGCCGATTCCTTTAACTCCTGGATACCCATCGCTTGTATCACCCATTAATGCTTTCACATCAATAAACTGTTGAGGAGTAATTCCTCTTTCTTCCACAAAAATCTCTTTCGTATAGGTTTGATAGTTACCAAAGCCTTTTTTCAGAAGCATAATATCGATATTGTCATCCAAAAGCTGCAGGAGATCCTGGTCACCACTGAGAACGGATACTTTGCGCTCGGTTTGATGAATTTTGGCAAGAGTACCGATGCAATCATCTGCTTCATACCCTACTACGCCTACATTTGAAAGATAAAAACCTTCTGCCACCTCTTTTGCAAGATCAAATTGCGGAATCAGTTCAACGGGTGGTGCATTTCGATTGGATTTATAATCATTGAATACTTCATTACGGAATGTCTGGCTCCCCATATCCCAGCAGACAATGATATGTGATGGCTTCACATGATCCGCTGCCATTAATAAGTGCTTCATAAATCCCTGAACTCCATTAGTAGGAAGTCCTCTTGAGTTCATCATAAATTGACCCGTTACGGCCGTTGCAAAAAAAGATCGAAATAATAGTGCCATTCCATCTATAAGTAATAAATGCTCATTCTTATTATTCAAATCGTACACTCCTCATCGTTCATTCTCGATTTAGCCACTTTATTTATAAAGTATAACATATACAAATAAATAGCTAATTGGAAATGTGATGAACCTTTTCCAATTAGCTATCCCTTTTATTCCTTATCTACCTTGTGATCCACATAGGAAACCCAATCACTGTAGCTTCCAACATAAAGCTTCACATGATGAAACCCAGCTTCTTTAAGAGCAATGAAATTCGGAGTCGCCGTTACACCGGAACCGCAATAGACAATTACCTGCTCCGCTTTATTTAGGTGAGAGAATCGTTCATTCTGCTCTTCTCCTTGAATAAAATAACCACCCTTCACACCATCTGTCCAGGGGAGGTTGATGGCCCGTGGAATATGACCTGGAATGCGGTCTATAGGTTCTTGATGCCCCAAATATCTCTCTCTACTCCGTGAATCAATTAAAGGGATGTTCTGATCCCCACTTGCAATACTCCTCACCTCATCCAGAGAAGCTACAATGTCTTCATTAAAGCTTGGCCGATAACTTTTTGGGGGATACACAGGTGAGGTTGATTCTGTTTTCCCTCCAGCCTCTTTCCAAGCAGCAAATCCACCATTTAAGATATACACCTTCTCGTGTCCGATGTATTGGAACAACCACCAGCATCGGCCAGAAAAGGCACCTTCTTTTTCATCATAAATGACAACGGTTGTATCGTTGTCAATACCGGAGTCCTCGACCTTGCGCAAAAAGTTCTTCATATTCGGGAGAGGATGACGCCCTCCATGCTTTTTCACGTATCCTGATAAATCCTTTTCCAAATCGAAAAATACGGCTCCCGGAATATGACTCTCTTTGTAGCGCTCCCTCCCCTCTGACGGGTTTCCAAGAGAAAAACGACTATCAATGACTCTTAGATTCTCTTCATGAATATGCTCTCTTAACCAATCAGTATCGACGATTGCCTTCATGATATCATCCCCCTCTTCTTCATTAATGTCAGTACTTCCTCTTTCGGTTCCCAACAAGAGAATTGATAAGTGGTTTTGGTTTCATAGCCTAGTCGGGAACAAAAATAGGAGGTCTTCTTATCAGTTTTAACTCCTCGAATGTGAATACATGTAGCACAGCAATGATAAGGATTCGCCACGATTCTCCTCCTTCTCTTCTTTAAGCTTGAATGTGATCGAGACGCTCCAAATCCTGTTTTAGTTTGTGGAGGTCCTGAACTGTCTCTAAAGCGTCTAAATTGGAATTGATCTGCTCCATCACCTGGGTCAACATTTCTTTTTTCAGCATGTCGAATTCTCTTTCTAAATACGAAGCACCCCATGATTCCAGGCGTAACTGTTCATGTTCTAAATAGCTATCTGCAGGTTTTTGTAGTAGTGCTTCCAATTTTTCCTGAACAATTTTTTTCCCGCCTTTTTCAAAGAAATGCTTTGGATTTTTAAATGAAGAAAAGGCTTCTTCGAATAGTCGCAGCTCTATTTGTTTAAATGCGTTCTCAAATTCAATGGTGCTTTCGTTTTTGTAATCTTGTGGAGATAATACTAGTTCTTTCTCCACCTGTTCAATCAATTCTTCAAGGGCGATCCATTGTTCGTTGAGTTGTTTATGAATGAACTGCTGGATGCGAAGAGAAGTGGCCCTCATTTCCTGAGCCAAATCAAATCCGATACTCGATAGAAATTCCTTTAACCCTTCTCTTATCGCTAGGGACTGGTTGGAGTATTGCAGAAATAATCCTGAATGAAAGGCTTCTTTATAAAAGTCGGATACCCGGAAGAACACCCTTTGTTTTACATAATAGACAAGCTCCTTCGATTCTTGCTGCATTTCGATTTCCAGGGGCTGGACAGATTTAGCATCGATTAGTGAGCGAACCTTTACCTTCGCGTCGTTCAGCTCCTGTTTGCGTACTTGCTTATACGCTTTATCACTTGACGCCGTATGAATATATTGTTTAAACCGTTGCAATCCCCTATCCCACTCACTAAGAGCGGACTCAATACTCATGCTCACTAATTCATTCTGTATAAATGTTTGGAATTCCTTCTTAAATAGGTCCATTCCTGACTTGTGGGAACCTGATTCCTTGAGAGCTTGGAGAGAAGACACTCCAAAGATCCTCGGAAAACGAATGCCATATTGAATCAGCTGCGCTTCCACATAGTCAATCACTTCATTCTTTTCTTCTTCATCACTTGCAAGATCGATGGCGTTTACGACAAAGAACATTTTATCTAATTCAAATGTATCCTTCACTCGCCCCAATTGAATAAGGAACTCCCGGTCTGCCTTGGCAAATGCATGATTGTAATAGGTCACAAATAGTATCGCATCGGCATTTTTGATATATTCAAATGCTACTCCTGTATGTCTTGCGTTTATTGAATCTGCTCCTGGTGTATCGACGAGTGTGATTCCCTGCCTTGTAATATCACAATCGAAATAGAGATCGATTGACTCAACAAAACAAGCTTGAGATTCATCCGCTACAAATCCTCTATACTCTTCAAGATTGGCCTTTTTTGTCTTTCCAAGACTTTCTTTAAAGGCAGGATAACCATTATAAAAAGCCTGCAGGAATGAAAGGTGTACATTCTCCTTACCACTGCCTTCACTCGTTAAAGCAGGTACAATCACCATTGCTTCATCGAGGGTTGAGACACTGCGATTGAAAAAGGAAAGAGTATGAACGATGTCTTGAAATAGTTGGTCGTAGGTTTTGATTTGTACATGGGCAGTCTCATGCTCACCGCTTTCTGATACCGGATTGATTCGATTGATCGAAGCAGTTGTCGGATTTGGGCTCACAGGAAGTATTTTCTTCCCTAATAGTGCATTGGCAAATGATGATTTCCCCGCACTAAAAGCACCGAATAATGCAATCGTGAAGGATTGATTGGAAAGGCGCTCTTTCTTTCCTTCTAATAGATCCGCTGTCTTGGAAAACCCATTGTATTTCCTGAATACATGGGTCATCGTATCTAAACGTTCGATAACCCCTCCTATAGAAGCTTGTTGTTCTTTTCGTGGCTCCGTCACAATCTTTTCCCTGGTTCGTCGTATTGTCTCTTTTTGATCCAACTCCATGTCAGTTGCAAGAATATACTCTTCCGACCTTGCCTTCCAATTCACAATCCATTGTTGGAGAATAGAATCTGCCTGTATTTGATCGATTTCAATACTCATTAATTTTCGCAGTTGAGTGGTCTTTTCTTCATATAATGTGTTCCACTGATAAATGACTCCCGTTTTCTTTTGGAGTTCATTAAGCTCAGCTTCTAAAACTGAATTCTCTTCTCGAGACGCGCTTTCAATTTCATTCAAAGTGTCTCCAAACAAATCATTTGTATAGTTTCTGGCTTTCCCCTTTATTTCCTCAGAAAGATCATCACAGTATTGTAGAACGTAATCACTCGTTATTCCCGCACCTGATTTAATTAGATCAATAAGAAATGGTTCATCCACTTCCAGAGATAATTGATCCCACTTCATTCGTTGATCTGATGAAGGACTGTATTCTTTCACCATGTTTTTTCCCAGTGTCTTCAGATGCCATTCTAATTGAGATTCGATGCGGGTATTTACATCGTCTTTAAACTTCTGAATTCTGATCGCTTTTTCATCTTCTGTCTTTTGTTTTGAAAATAAAAAACCTACCTTAAAGTCTGGTTGTCTGCTTTCCAGAAAATCTTTCGCTAATTCTCTCGTTTCAAACGGCATTAAATACGCATTTTTAAGGACTTCTCTTCTTTCTGCCTCAAAATGTTCTTTAATCGCTTTTACGTTATTTTTTGCTAAAGTTTCAATCAATCTTCTTTCAGTTTGAAGAAGAGCGTCTTTGTTATTCCACTCCTCCTCTGTCAGTAGGTCTCTCCCTGTTTCCTCGATTTTCTCAAGCTCTTCCTCATACCACTTCTCATGCTCAGATCGTAATTGAGAAATAGCCGATTCTGCAGAGTCCTCTATCAGTTCACTTTTCTGTTTCACCTGCTCTTCAATTAATGACTCTAATTTTTCAAGATCATTATGAGGATGATGCGGAGCTTTTAGACTTGTAAAAAACGTTCCATTGGGTACAACACCCCAAGAAGCAAACGAGTTCTCAACACTTTCTTTAAAGTCGCTGAATGTTAATTCTTCTTCCTGGTGTTTATCAATCTGATTTACAATGAGATACAGCTTGACTCCATGACGGATCATTTCCTTTGTGAACTCAAAGTTCACCTGAGATTGAACATGGTTATAATCCATTACGTAAAAAACGGCGTCAGCGAGATGAATGGCGGATTCAGTTGATAGTCTGTGGGCATCATCCGTACTGTCTACGCCAGGCGTGTCTAAAACCGATACACCCTCTGGCATCTCACTCTTGCTACGCCCTATTTCTACAGAGTATACTTCCTCACCGTTTTTACAAAAGTCCTTAATGGTGGAGAACTCATATGGCGCCTTGAAGTATAACGGCTGGGAATCATGATAATGAATTTTCGCAAAATCCGTAGATGCATGGTGAACCTTTACTAGATTCGCACTGGTTGGGATTGGACTGGACGGGAGGATTTCTTCCCCCATTAAGTGATTAATCATTGTAGACTTTCCAGCCGAAAAGTGGCCGCAGAAGGCTAAAATCAGTTCATCGTTGTATAATTTCTCTGCTAATCTTTCTACCTTTGCGGCCCGCTCTACGTCTCCGTTGTGACGGAAAGTATCGTGGTAGGCTGTAAGTTGTTGCAATGTATTATGTAATTGTGTACTTTTATGCTCTATCTGACTCATTGAACTAGTTCCTTTCTGTTTTCAGAAAAATGATAACGTTTTTATTTTATCGTATTTAGCTCAATTTCTCTATGAAATCATATCAACATGGGGTATTTGAGAACGGTATTAGTATATGCAGGGATTTCAAAAGAGGCAAAAGACAAAATAAAAAGCCCTCTTCCGAAGAAGGGGACTATGTATTTATCGTGTTGTGTCAGTTGCGATCAGGTTTGAATGAACAAAAGATTTTGAGTTTGTCTGGTATGATGGTACTTTCTTCTCTTGTGCTGAATCCTTCATTACATTTGATAAAACATGCTTCATCATGAAGCTATACGCTAATACAGTAAACAATATCAGAAACCATACCATATTTGTCCCCACCCTTTTGTTAAGAAAAATTGAGAATAATTATCATCTTCAATTAGAATCTTAACAAAAACGATAATCATTTTCAATAAGAAAATTATTTTTCTTTCTTGATTAGGGGGATCCAGCCCTTTGTATGAAGGTGAATCCTTTCATAATTCGTTTCATCTCGAAGTGCATGTTCCTCAAGCGGAATGCGAATAGAGAGAATGAATTGATTTAATAATGCAAAGACAAACAGGGTCCAATAGGCATTAAAGAGTAATGGAACAATCAAGAATTCTAATGTCACAATAAGGTAGTTAGGATGCTTCAAATATTTATAAGGACCTTTCGCAACCACTTCAGCTTTCGGAAGCACGATGATTTTTGTATTCCAATACTTCCCCAGTGAAGAAATCACCCAAATTCTCCCGAGCTGAGTGAGAATGAAGCCAGCCAACAGGATTGGCCAATAGGGGTTAACCCCTGTATGAAAGATCCCTCCTTCAATTAACAACGAAACAAAGAATGCGATATGGATAGCCACCATCATTTTATAATGAGCCTGTCCATATTCTTTTGCCCCCTGTTCCTTCATCCACTTCTCATTTGACTTGGCAATGAATAGCTCCACAAGCCTCTGAATCATCAGTACGAAAAAAAACAGAATGAAATAGAGCATCATTCCCACCTCATCAAAAGCAGTTCCGAACTAAACCCCGGCCCTAAAGCGGTACCCAAGCCTATATCTCCACGCTCACAGCCTTTATTCATAAATTCCTTCAGCACATACAAGATGGTTACAGATGACATATTCCCATAGTTTTTCAAGACCTTCATTGATTCAGATGTCATGCTTTCATCCATTCCTAAAGCTTCCTGATAGGCTTCAATGACCTTCTTACCTCCTGGATGTGCCACAAAATGCTTAATATCTTCAAGGCTGATATCATTTGCATTGATAAATCCCTCAACATTCGGCCTGAGCCAATTCTTCACCAGTGTGGGAATATCTTTTGAAAACACTACATATAAACCGTTATTCTTTACCTCCCACCCCATTACATCCAGTGAATCCTCTAAGAGAGTCGATTGAGTGGCGAAAATGGATGGCAATGGGTGGGAAATCCCTTCAAGTAATGGGCTTTCATCACCACATACAACAGCACACGCAACGCCATCCGCAAAAAGAGACGTTCCAATTAAATTGCTCTTTGAGCGATCCCCATGCTGAAAGGTGAGTGAACAAAGTTCAATGGAAAGGACGAGAACATTTGCTTTCGGAAAAGCTAAACAGTACTCATAGGCCCGTGACAGCCCGCTTGCCCCCCCTGCACATCCCAATCCCCAAATCGGAATTCGTTTAACATGAGAAGAGAATGGCAGAAGATTCATAATTCTCGCTTCTAGACTTGGTGTTGCGAGGCCAGATGTTGAAATCGTAAAAATCGCATCAATGTCCTCCAGTGTAATCTGATGATTGGATAGGATTTTCTTAACAGCCTTGCTGCCTAATTCAACTGCGTGGTGAATGAATTCATCATTTTTTTCTTGAAAGGTATGCTCCCTAGAAAACCATTCGAGATCTTTTACGAAATAACGACTGTCTATTTCACCATTTTCAAACACGGTGAGAAGACGTCCGATATTCTTAAAGCTTGTCGAAAACAATTGTTTCGCAAATTCTGCCGCTTCTTTTTGTGTAATCTTCACAGGGGGAATCTCGGTTTCAACTGAGACAATTTTCGGCATATACGTACACTCCTTACACTTCCATGTAAGGGTAGCATTTCCAAAAAATCACAAAACATGTATTCAAGATTATGTATAGTCCTTCAAATCCATCTGAATATGCCTTCATTCGAAAAGAATACCATTGGTGATTATTGTGATTCGATAATCACTTTACCATATACAAAGAGCTAACCCGCAATAAGTTAGCTCTTTGTTGTACGGAAGTTCAAAAACCTTGAATCGTCATTCCACCGTCCACAAAAAGGGTTTGGCCTGTAACATAATTCGAAGCATCCGAGGAAAGGAAAACAGCAGGGCCTACAAGTTCCTCCAGTTCACCGATTCTCTTTAGGGGTGTTACGGCCAAAATATCGTTTACATATTCTTCGTTTTGCAATAGCTCTTTTGTTAGTGGCGTTTTAAAATACCAAGGTCCGATACTATTCACATTAATATTGTATTTTCCCCATTCCATGGCTAATACCTTCGTCATTTGAATCATGGCTGCTTTCGTTGAAGCGTACACAACCCCTGTACGTAAAGCAACTTGTCCAGCTACAGACGCTATGTTAATGATTTTCCCCTGATTCTTCTCCTTCATATGTTTACCTGCTTCCTGACTCATCATAAAAGCAGATTTCAAATTTGTATCCATGATCGTTTGCCATTCTTCATCCGTAACCTCAAGGGCGCTGGAACGAATATTCATTCCTGCATTATTAATTAAAATATCAATGGAACGTTTTTGATCTTCTATGTAAGCAATCGCTTTTTGAATCTCTTCCCGTGATGTCACATCCGTCGGGATTATATAAGCCCTTCTTCCCAGCTTTTCAATTTCACTGGCCGTTTCTTCCAGATCGCCCCTCGTCCTTGATAGCAGGACAACATCGGCTCCTGATTCTGCTAAACCTATACTGAGAGCTCGTCCAATTCCACGACCGGCACCAGAGACAACAGCCAGTTTATCTTTTAATGAAAATGAAGGTAAATACATCTTCACACCACCCTACCCATTATTTGAATCTTCTATATATTAACACAGTCATGTTGACTGCTAAAAGGTTTACGCTTTAACGAGTTTTCTTCTTGTCCCCCTGGTTCTGGACATGAATGTGGATTTTCGAATCTACATGAAGTTGACACTGAGGACAAACCGTTTTCTCGGAAAAGATCTGACAGCAATGCTTACAATAAAATTTTTCCACGAAATATCCTCCTCCCTCTTTATTTTCATTCCTATACTCTATGCATGTCGTTCCGACAAATGAACCGATTGAAAGACCTATTTATTTCTGACTTCACATTTATTTCACAATTTTTCACGTAACCTGTGACATTTATCACAGATTCATAAGGGTTTACACCTTTATGATAGTGATAACAAAATCAATCATCCAATGAATGGAAGGAATGAGATAAATGGCGAAACCGGAATTACATCAAAAAACCGAGGTTAAGGTCGAAGAGTCAACTTCATTAAAAGGAACTTTTACTTCGGTTCTGTTCCTAGGTGGTTTTTTAGTCCTTACTTGGCTAGGAGTATTCTTACTATTTTTAAATCGTTTTTAATTCTGAAGGAGTGGTTAACATGCACATGCATCGCTATGAAAAATGGTGGTTAACGTTAGGAACAGGGTCTCTTATCTTATTTTTAGTTATTTTAGGAATCAGTGCTTTTCATCAAGGACATCAACCTCCAAGCGCGAAAGCATACGTCAATCCCGAGCAAGTGGATAAAACCTCGCCCTTTAACGAGCCGGGATTAAAGAAGATAGAAGGGAAGGATTGGGATTACGAGTTAGTGTTTGTCGCATCAGCATTTCTCTACACGCCCGGGGAAATTGAAATACCTAAAGGATCTACACTTAAAATCATCGCCACAACAAAAGATGTTGTTCACGGATTTGAAGTGGCAGGAACAAACATTAATATGATGCTTGAACCTGGATTTGTTAGTGAATATACAACAACCCTTGACAAAACAGGAGAATTTCTCGTTGTATGTAATGAATATTGTGGGGTAGGTCACCACACAATGAAATCTATGATCAAGGTGGTGGACTAAAATGAAACGATTTGTGAGAATTGAGAAAAAAGATGCTACTTTGGCGATGGCACATATTTATGTTGGCTTTATTGCCTTGGCTCTAGGTGGATTGGCTGGATTATTACAAGTGTTGGTAAGGTCAGGCAAATTCATTTTGCCTGCAGGGATTGGCTATTACCAGGTCTTAACGGTTCACGGCGTATTATTGGGATTGGT
This sequence comes from Rossellomorea sp. y25, assembly GCF_038049935.1. Lineage (NCBI taxonomy): Bacteria > Bacillati > Bacillota > Bacilli > Caryophanales > Bacillaceae > Rossellomorea > Rossellomorea sp. y25. The sequence goes on from NZ_CP145886.1 coordinate 2,744,886, forward strand.
ATTAACCACTTTCTTTATCCTTGGATTCCAGCATGCTGCCATTTCCCGAACTTCCGGTACCTATTCTGGAAAATCGCGCTTGTTTGGCTGGTTAGGATTCTGGGTCATGCTTCTTGGTACAATCATGGCCGCTGTTATGATTCTATTAAATGAAGCAACTGTACTTTATACTTTCTATGCTCCCCTGCAGGCACACTGGATATTTTACTTAGGTTTGACTTTCGTCGTTGTTGGAAGCTGGTTAGGCGGGGCCGGCATGATCATCAAATATGTAAGCTGGCGAAAAGAAAACCCTGGACTACCAAGCCCTCTGTTAACATTCATGGCCATCATCAATACCGTCTTATGGATTGTCGCCACCATTGGTGTGGCAGGAACGGTTTTATTCCAGCTCCTTCCTTGGTCTCTTGGCCTCGTTGATCGAGTAGATGTGCTCGTAAGCAGAACATTATTCTGGTATTTCGGTCATCCCCTTGTATATTTTTGGCTGCTGCCTGCCTATATGGCATGGTATGTCATTATTCCAAAAATCATTGGCGGAAAAATATTTTCAGATTCGTTAGCCAGACTTTCATTTATTTTGTTCCTTCTATTCTCTATCCCGGTAGGTTTCCATCACCAATTAGTGGAACCTGGAATTGACGCATATTGGAAGTTTCTACAGGTTGTTCTTACCTTTATGGTTGTCATACCTTCCTTGATGACTGCATTTTCTCTTTTCGCTACCTTTGAAATGTACGGCAGATCCAAAGGAGCTACCGGATTGTTTGGATGGTTTAAGAAGTTACCATGGGGAGATGCACGCTTTACCGTACCCTTTATCGGCATGGTGGCCTTTATCCCTGCGGGAGCAGGTGGATTAATCAATGCATCTAACCAAATGAACCAGGTTGTTCATAATACCATTTGGGTTACGGGCCACTTCCACTTAACTTTGGCAACTTCCGTTGTGTTAACGTTTTTCGGTATTGCCTATTGGCTCGTACCTCATTTAACGGGACGCGTCTTAACGAAAGCAATGAACAAACTGGCGATCGTGCAAGCCATTGTTTGGTCTGTAGGAATGGGTATTATGTCAGGTGCCATGCATGCTGTCGGCCTACTGGGCGCGCCAAGACGATCTTCTTTTTCGACTTATGGGGATGCACCGCAAGCCCTTGCTTGGATTCCATATCAAGTCGCACAAGCGATCGGGGGAACGATTCTTTTTATCGGGATTATCCTGGTTCTATATATCTTTATCAATCTGGCATTCTTCGCACCTAAAGGAGAAGAAGAATTCCCGGTAGGTGAAAAAGCGGAAGCGGCCGAGAGAAGTCCAATGGTCCTTGAAAACTGGAGAATTTGGTTAACCATCTTAGCAGCTCTCATTCTTGTTGCCTACACCGTTCCATTCATCGACATGATTCAAAATGCACCACCTGCATCCAAGGGCTATCATTTGTGGTAAAAAGAAAAGCGGAGGCGGCTTGCTCTGGGGCGACAAGCATAAGACGAGTAACCCGGAAAGGCGCTCTTTGCCTTTTTGGGTTACTTGGCTTATGACCTCGAGCCCCAAGCCGCCGGAGCTCGACAATCAGAAAAGCGGAGGCGGCTTGCCCTGGGGCGACAAGCATAAGACGAGTAACCCGGAAAGGCGCTCTTTGCCTTTTTGGGTTACTTGGCTTATGACCTCGAGCCCCAAGCCGCCGGAGCTCGACAATCAGAAAAGCGGAGGCGGCTTGCCCTGGGGCGAAAAAATCAAAATGATATAAAGAAAAGAGGCTGCCACATAACGGCAGCCTCTTTTCTATTTCTCTTTAATTGGAACAAACAACTCTAATTTCCTTTTGTCTTCCGTTTCGTTGATTTCCCTGTCCTGAGACAAAAATTTCTCGACACTCAGTCTGGAGTTGTCTTTTTCATACCCATTTTCCTTAATCCAGTTAAAGATCGAAAAGTAGGCCTGCTCGACTTCCGTTGACAGCCCTTCATATAGAGCGTGAGCATAATCGCCTGCAGGGAGAGTTAGTTCCAATAACCCCGGTGGAAGCTTTTCCACACGATCAACCTCTACGGTACAATAATACGTAAAATCAGTCGCTCTGTCATGGAAAGGTGCGTATATGCATTCATCTCCATTGATGTGGTGAATGGATGGGATCATCTGTTGAAACTTGGTAAACAGTCTAGGAATCTCAGACCCTCTTCCATACGGTCCAGTCCACCCTATTCCTACCAGCAATTTATCCTCTAGCGATGCAACTTTAATTTCCATGATTTTGCCTCCATTGTATTCGTTAATTCAAGGAATATACCTTTGAATACTTCTCAGTTAAATACTCGGCCAAGTACTTTGCATTAAGCCCTTCTCCGGTAACTTCCCTGATGATTTCCAGCGGTTTCTTCATCTTGCCCCACTGATGGACGTTCTTGGTCAGCCATTCTCTGATGGGAGCAAGATTCCCCTCTTCCAACAGCTCTTCATAATGAGGAAGATCGTTTAACATGGCACGCTTAAACTGTGCCGCGTACATATATCCTAATGCGTATGACGGAAAGTAACCGAAGCTTCCACCGGCCCAATGAACGTCCTGGAGGACTCCTTCACCATTATGGGAAGGACGGATACCTAAGTACTCTTCATATTTCTGATTCCAGATTTCAGGAAGATCCTTCACGTCAATCTCATCATTAAATAATCCTTTTTCAATTTCATAGCGGATGATGATATGTAGAGCGTACGTTAATTCATCTGCTTCAATTCGAATTAACGAAGGTTTGGATTCATTAATCCCCCGATAGAAATCGTCCAGTTCCACAGAATCAAACTGTCCAGTTGAGTAATCCTTCAATAGCGAATAATTCTTCTTCCAGAAAGAATGATCTCTCCCTACAAAATTTTCATAAAACAGGGATTGAGACTCATGGATTCCCATGGACGTTCCCGTACATAGTGGTGTGCCCATCAAGTCCTTTGAAATGTTTTGTTCATAAAGGGCATGTCCACCTTCATGAATCGTTCCAAATACGGCTGTTCTCCAATCCTTCTCGTCATATTTAGTTGTTACCCTAACATCACCAGGATTTAAACCAATCGCAAACGGATGTACCGTTTCATCCAGTCTTCCAGAGTTGAAATCATATCCCATTTGTTCAAGGATCTTTAAGCTGAAATCCTTTTGCTTAGCCTTTGGAAAGTGTTTGAAAAGGAAATCGGTTTGTGGCTTATTTTTCGATTCAGAAATTTTATGTACAAGTGGAACAATTTGATCCCGAAGGTCGCCAAATACCTTATCTAACACTTCTATCGTTACACCTGGCTCATACATATCCAGTAGCGTATTATATTTGTTATCTTCGTAGCCCCAATAATCAATAAAGCGTTTCGTAAAGGATACAAGCTTTTCTAAATAAGGCTGAAACATGGTAAAATCCGCTTTTTCTTTCGCTTCTTCCCAGATTCCTTCAGCTTTAGACTGTAACACGACGTATTCCCTATATTCAGATGCAGGAATTTTTTTATTGCGATCATACTCTTTTTGACACTCTTCTAATAGTTTTTGTGTCATATCATCCAACTGATCCATTTCTGGAGAGAGTTTTGCTAAGTAAGCGGCCATTTCATTGGAAGTGGACATTTCAAACAGCTCAGATGAAAGCATCCCGATGACTTCTGACCGCTGCTCTGCACCATTTTTTGGAGCGCCGGTCCTTAAATCCCAGAACATCAAACCAAGTGCTTCGTTGTAGGCAGACATTTTTTTAACATAATCATGAAATTGATCTTTTGTCTCTATTACTGATTCTTTCATTTTTAAAATCCCCCTTTTTTTAACATTCAATCTATTTTATCATATCACAAAAAAACCGCCCATTAAGGCGGTTTTAACTTCTATTGACTATGCGTTCAACACTTCAATTCCAACGGGTAAAACTGATTCTACCAATTCTCTATGTGATGTTTCCGCGTCATTCATCAGAATATGGATGCTCCCCTTGTCTTCACTCGTCCGAATCAGACGTCCGATTCCCTGTCTCAAGCGAAGGATCATGTAAGGAATATCAACTTCTTCCATAGAATGAGTGGCATGCTTTCGTTTCGCATCAAAGACAGGGTCCTTTGGAGGGAATGGAAGCGAGTAGATAATGACCTGTGAAAGGGACTCCCCTGGCACGTCCAATCCTTCCCATAAGTGATATGAGCACAGGACCGTGGACGTTTCCTGCTGGAACTGCTCTACCGTATCACTGATCTCTCTGTCCCCTTCATAGATTACATTCCATGCCTGATCAGCCTGTTGCATCTGAAACGACCTAAATGCATTCATTTCATCCATGGAGGTGAAAAGAACCAACGATTTCCCTTGATTACTCTTCAGTTTGTCAAATACATACTGATTTTTGGAATGTACTCCGGCATCCAGTGAAGGAAGATACGCTTTCATCATGTCTTCGTAATCATAAGGGGATTCCACTGAAAATTTTTCATATGTCTCAATCCCAAGCGATTGAGAAACATAAGAGAAGTCTCCATTATAGGAAAGGGTTGCCGAAGAAAAAATAAATGGAATATTTTGAGAAAAAACTTGTTCTCTAAGAATTTCCTCGACTAATCTCGGCATCACCACAAATGTGTGCTCTTCCTCTGATGTTTCCAACCAGTAGATTCCTTTTTCATCATCTAAAAACAGTTTCAACGAATACTGGATCTGCTCCAGATATTCTTCCACTACCTTTAAAAGATAATCATCCATAACGTACATTTCAGATTCAAAAACGAGCTCATTCAAGAGGTTTTCGATTTTCTCCGTTATAGACCTGCCCTGCTGTAATATGGCTTCTGAACGAATGATGTATTGTCTATCGGAGCCTGACTCCCCTTTGGAGTCCTTCTCGAGTAGCTCGAACCACTTTTCATTGTCGAGCATGATATCTTCAATGATATAAAGGGTCTCCTCCCTCATATCCGATGAAGACAGCTTCTCTAATAGTCCTTCAAGTGTCTCCATCCTCATCCTGTAAGTCATCGCTTTTTGAGAAGCAAATTCCAATAGGTGACCTTCGTCAAAGACGACTGAGCTTGCTTCCGGCAGAAGTGGCAGCTGACCTTCCCGTTTTCTACTGTCCTTGGTCCAGATATGCTCCATATAGAAATCATGTGAACAGATGATCAAGTCAGCCGCATTCCGATAGTGTTCACGGTGAAGCGTAAGGCCGCAACGATGGCGATAGACGCAGGACATGCAGTCCTGAAGGGAGTCCCAGCCTACATGATTCCATTCTTCATCTGACAACCCGGCATATTCTTTACGATCCCCGTAATGACTGAAGCTTCTCATAGAAGAATTGTCATGGACGAAGTCCGGCAATTCCTCCCACATATCTTGATAAACTTCATTTTGAGAAACATTTTCTTCTAATTTCTTTATGCAAAGATATTGCTCCCTCGACTTTGCCAAACGAACATCTATGTCTAAATCCAGGGCATGTTCAAGCTTTTGGATGTCCCCCTCTTTTTTCACAATCTGCTCAATGAGTGTTTCATCGGCACATGCAATGATTGCAGGTTTTCCTGTATACCTGGCATAGGATAACGCATATAAGAGGTATACAAGGGTTTTGCCCGTACCGACACCTGCTTCCGCATACATGACTTGCTTATTTTTATAGGCTTGATTAAGTTGAAAGGCCATAAATACCTGTTCATCCCTTAAATCAAATCCCTTTTCAGGTAATAGATCATAAAATACATCACCGACCCAATCGGATAATGCTTCATAAAAGGATTGCTCCTTGGTTAGTTCAAATGGTAATTTTCTTCTCATGGGGACCTCCTACGTGACACAATATTTCTAATTTACTAGAATTCTTACGAATTGAAAAGATAAAAACGCAATTTATTCGTGGCTCTTAAGATGAGCCTTTCATTCAAAGCTTTTCCGATGCCCTTAACAAAAGAAAAGAGACGCTCCATATCAAGGGTAGATCTACCACTTGAATGGATGTCCCTAGTCTCCTTTAGAATACACTCAGTCGTATATTCTCTTTTTTCTTAACAATTCATATTGAAAAGCCTGATCCAGGTTTTTCGCTGCTTCGTGTAAGTCTGGTTGAATGGCTGCTCCTTCTTCACATGAAATGGAAGAAATAGAGCTTTGTAATGCCTGATAGATTTTTTGGTAATCGATGAAAGAATGGTCCATCCTCTTTCACTCCTCTAAAAATGATAGAACTATTATACGCAGGAAGTGAAGGGGATATTCTGACCTTCTTTATCTTTTTTTCTTGGACTTGAAATGTTTACCCTTTTCTCGGAGGACGAGGTCCCCAATATTGATAATAATCCGTTCGAATAAACCCGTTGAACAATTTACGTTTTTTGGTTGCTTGCTTTCCATAGCATTGCTCAAAATTTTCATGGGACGTCATCATGTATACCGACCAGGTTTCCAGTTTTTCAAAGGCCTTTCCCATTTCTTGATACATTTTCTCCACCTCTTTACGTTCACCTAAACGTTCACCATAAGGAGGATTTCCGACAATGATGCCATATTCCAATTCTGAAGTGAAGTCTCTTACTTGCATTTGTTTAAATTTCACCAAATCTCCAAGACCTGCCTCCAGGGCATTCTCTTTCGACACCTCTATCATTCGGTGATCGATATCAGTACCCAATATTTCAAGGGGCTGGTTGTAGTTAGCCAAATCTTCTGCTTCCAGACGCGTTTTTTCCCATACATCATCAGGCATCATCGGCCATTGCTCTGACAAGAACTCTCGGTTAAATCCAGGTGCGATGTTTTGACCGATCAATGCCGCTTCGATCGGAATGGTACCTGACCCGCAGAATGGATCCACAAATGGACGATCAGGATTCCAGGACGTTAGTTGAATCAGTGCTGCAGCCAGCGTTTCCTTTAAAGGAGCTTCACCTTGACCGATTCGATATCCCCTTTTATGAAGACCTTGTCCACTGGTATCGAGGGTGATGCTTGCCACATCTTTATGGATCGCCACCTCAATTTTAAACAAGGGGCCAGTTTCGTCAAGCCAAGATGTACGTTTGTATGCTGTACGTAATCGTTCAACGATTGCTTTTTTCACGATGGCCTGGCAATCAGGTACACTGTATAGCTTTGATTTAACGGATTTCCCCTGCACAGGGAATTCTGCGTCTACAGGAAGGAAATTCTCCCACGGCAGTTTCTTAGTATTCTCAAATAGTTCATCAAAGGAGTACGCTTTAAAGTCTCCAACGAGTATCTTAATTCTATCAGCAGTTCTTAGCCACATATTGGCTCTTGCGATAGCCGTTTCGTCCCCTTTGAAGATGACTTTCCCGTTCTCCACCTGACATTCGTAGCCCAGGTCCTTCACTTCTTTCGCAACAATCGCTTCCAGCCCCATCGCTGCAGTCGCTATTAATGTATATGTACTCATATTGTCACCTCGTTATTAAGTATCTCTATTTAATAGTATTGTCTTGTTTCCCATAAAATAAAAAGGACTGATACAAAGAAGCAGTGTATTACCTGCATGTATCAGTCACTTGCATTATTTAATCCATATTGCTCTTATCCCGTAATAGTGTTCTGTAAGCCATGTTTTGTTCCGTTGTACTACAAGCGACTTATCGTCTCGTACTCGGGTGGTAATCATCTATCTACAAAGGAAGCTCCTTTGTCCCTCTCTTCGTTCAATTCCTCCGAAAGGATTCCCCTACCTAATTTTGGGTTTCTCGCTCGTGGGGTTTACCTCGTTCCACTCCTGCCATTTCTAACAGGACTTCGTCACTGTGGCACTTTCAAGGTAGTCACACCATATCCCAAGGGACTTAGGTGTTTTCCCTGCCGTCAACTCAAAGCTTGAGCTGCCCTAGCTTATGAATTGGCTAGGCACGAACACTACGTGCATCTCAGCACCGTGCGAGCATGGACTTTCCTCTACAACTATAAGTTGCAGCGATTACCCAAACACCATTAAGGATCAGCAATATCTAATTATACTGTAGTTCTTCTAATAATTCAACTGGAAATATTAGTCGTATAATTTGTTTCCAAATACATGTTTTTCTAAATTAGACAAGCGCTTAAGGATATCGAAATTCGTTGTGCCTGTCTGCTGAGTTGGAGCAGCGGACCGTTGCTTACTGGCTCCCTCTACTTGCTTCTTCAATCGCAGATTCTCTTGTTGAAGATCTTCTATTTCTTGATGAAAGGTTTCATAATCTTTAATAATCAAATCTAAAAATTTATCTACGTCTTCTTGCTTGTATCCCCGCATTCCACTTTTGAATTCTTTTTCAAGGATATCCTTAGCCGTTAATTTCACTTTATCTGAGATCATTATTTTCACCTCTATATTTATCACTATCATTTTTTCAAATAACCATCATTTTGTCAATTGTAATTGTTATTCGGGGCTCATATAATTCCGAATGGTTAATGAGTGATAAAGCATCCTCTACTCATTCTTCCACTGCTCTTCTTCGACGACCCATTGCAGATCATGGAATGTAATCGCCCTAATTTCAAAAGATGGATCGGACTCTTTCTTTTTCTTCGCTTCTTGATAGAAGTACTTAGGTGATCCTTCTTTTTCTTCATCATACAGTATCACCAACGTTTGGCTTTTTTGCAAGAATAATTGATTTTTGTTTCGAAACTGCTGAGGACTTTTATAGGGTTCTTTCGAGATTGATTCGACAAAATCCGCTTGAGAAAGGATGAGTTCATAGTATTCTTTATTCTGGTCGTTCCAGTTTTCCTCTTGAGATAAAAAAGGAGTCAGTATAGCCAGTTTAAGATCAGGATAATCTTCTTGAAGTTCAAACACCACTTCTGCCCCCCAAAGTTCAACGCCAAGCTGCCCACTAATGAGTATCCATTCTAATTCTTCATTCAATAGAGATACTAATTCTTTCTTTAGAGCTTGCTTTATGTAGTAAACCGCTTTGTCATCCTGCTTGAAAATTCCTAACTCAAAGGATTTATATCCGGTTATGCATGCAACATTACTCAAATGCAAAACTCCTTCAGTAAACTTTCGGGGCAAACATGTCTATTTAAAGCTTAGTATACCCCAATCCTTTACACTCTATTGTAACATATTTCACGATATGCCAGGTCAACAATCCTTAATATCATATACTATTTACCATCATAAAGAAGAGATGACTCTAATAAGCCTTAGTCACTTTAGCAGAGTAACACGACGTGCCACTCTGCATTTGAAACTAATCTCTTAGAGGCATCCCTCTGTTATCTTCACTCTGAATATTATCGTCCCATGCCATACGGTCCGAAAGGTGGTCTTGGACGAGGTCCGAATCCCGGTCCTCCTGGGCCAACAGGTCCAAATCCTGGTCCTCCTGGTCCTCCTGGTCCAAATCCTGGTCCACCTGGTCCACCGCCACAATTAAAATGTTGGTGTGAAACACTGTCTACTTGTGATTGTGTTTGCGGGAAATAATGTTTATGTTGATACATAACATTATTTACATTCGTCGTGTGAGTTGGGTGAATGTGTGGCACCTCATAGGTATTGCATGTATGCTTCACACAACATTTCGTCGGGTGCATGACTGCAGGAAGTACTTGATTAGGTCTTGGTCTTTTATACATTGAAACGCTCTCCTTTCATCTCTTAGTCGTTACACTAATAGCCTATGAAAGGGAGAGGGTACATGTACTAATGAAAATACCTATTTTTAGGAAAACAATTCGTTATCTTACATAAAGCTATATAAAGTTTCCGGATAATTGGTAAAAACAAAAGCCGTTAAACCAATGACGACAAAGAACAAAATTAAGATTGCCCGGTTCATTTTCATCATCCCATCTAAATATTAAATATTTTCAACACAATTAACTATTTTACAACTTCTTTTGAAAATTCTCAATATAAAAATAAGGAGATTGAACCATTTTTTTAGTATATTTTAAAAGTTTTGGTGTTACTAGGTTGGAAGGTCTGATTTCTTATTTATTTTTCTGGTCAATCGGCTCATTCGATGGTGAAGTTTCCCTATAAAGGTTTCGTGTTTTTCGCTGTTCCACTCTTTGGTTTCATACATCAAGGTTTCAAGCTGTTCACATCTATCCAACGCAAGCTTTAAATTCTTTGTTTTGTGTTCATATACTTTAGCCAGTTCCAGTAATACGACTTTTCTAATCGAAATAGGGGCTTCTTTCCACATTTCTTCCCATAACTCAATCGCCCTACTCTCTTCTCTCTCTTTTTTGAATTGAAGGGCGAGATGGTGCATTGCTTCATAATTCGGACCATCATTCTCATTTATTATCTCTTGGTAACGTTCTTTTGCCATCTCTCTGTTTCCCGTGTATTCAAGCCACCTGCCGACTTCGAACCGCTCATGTCCAGTTGATTGCTTATGGACATTCAATAATTGAAAAGTTAAATGCGTATAAAGAGTGATCAACGACAAAATATCCAGCTCATTATGGGTCATAACCTTAAAAATACCTTCTGGATCTTTACGCTCTATATAATCGAAATAGATCATAGGTGCTAAATAACCCGGAACATCATCAACTCTATTAAATCCAAGAATCTTACGCTCAACGTTAATTAACTTAACGGATTCCATCTTGTGCTTAAAAAGTCTTCTGGATCCATGGTAAAGATCAAAATGTCCGAATGCAGGTAATTTGGGTACATGGTCTTTAATGAGGGTATGCCTTGTCTTTACTTGAGGCCAATCAAACGCTTTACCGTTATACGTCACAAGCGTGTTATAATCCACATTACTTAAAAAACTGTGATAGAGAGGTATTTCACTTCCCGGCTGCGGCAAAAAGTGCTGGGTAACGATCACTTCTGTTTCTGTCACTTTCCCATGCCCTAATAAAAAGATCGTATTTCCTACCCCTCCACCTAAACCGGTCGTTTCCGTATCGAAGAAAAACATTTCTTCATGATTAAGACCTTTAGAAGACAATGGATGCTCACCGGTAAAGTCTTGCCAAGCATCCACCGCTCTAATAAAATCCTTAAATGTGTAATCCCCATGCTGATGATCGATTGAATATCGTTTCTCCCTGACCAGACAAAAATCACCGTCTATATAGTAGGCAGCCGTACCATTTTGTTTCCATAAATCAATAAATGGGAAATCTCTCGCTTCCTGCTCTATTACCAAATGCTGAACTTTCTTCTCTTCAGCCTCGTCTTCTCTAATAATATGTTTTTTCATTCTTGATAATTTATTTTTAAGAGACAATTCGTTCCCTCCTTCTCTTATTGAAGGAAAAGATGAAGAAGCTTTAATGCATCCAATTTGGCCGTGTCCAGTGAATGATCCGTTCCAATACACGAAGGACAGCCAGTTTGACACGGACATCTCTCGATCATGTTAGATGTCTCAAGGAGGATTCTCTCCATCTGTTCATACACCTTTTCACTTAACCCGATTCCCCCGGGGTACCGATCGTAAATAAAGATCGTAGGCTGTTCATTATGTGCAGCCTTTATTTGAGGGACTACGAAAATATCGCTTGGATCACACATAACAAATAATGGAATAATCGATTTCAAGCTTTGAGCTGCCCCGATAAGTCCTTCTTCCAGACGCTCCTGACTAAATGAAGCATCATCTTTTAATGAAATCCAGCTGGAACTCGTATGCAGTTCCTCTTCAGGCAGATGGATAGGCCCTGATCCAATATTTTCGTGCGTATCAAATTTGATTTTCTTGAAAATCGTTGCCATTGCTTGAACAGTTACGTCCCCATATGCTACATCATACATTTCTGACGTTCGAAGCTTGTCTGTTTCCAGTACTCTCAATTGTACAGCTAGATTGGCATCTGTGAAATAATCCACATCAACTTCCCTTACATACGCTTTCTTTTCATCCCAATCAAGTTCTTCTACTTGGAATTGAACCCCTTGATGTAAATAAATCGCTTCATCGTGCAATAAGGTCATGGCGGAGAAACGGTCCATCTCCCCTATTACTTTAACGGCTGAGGTGTCGGTTTGATCAATTATGATGACATTTTCCTGGGAAGCTGAGCGGAGGCTGATGTTATGGGCAGGAAATACATCATTCATCCAATACCATTTTTCACCATTCTTATGAACCACCCGCTCTTCTACTAAAAATTCTAAAATATCTTCTATGTCGTGCTTACCAAATTGTTCACCTTCTTTAAAGGGAAGCTCATAGGCAGCACACTTAATATGATCAATGAGAATAATCAAATTATCCGGGTTGATTCTCGCAGTTTCAGGCGTTTGCTCGAAAAAGTAATCCGGATGCTCAATTATGAATTGATCTAATGGGCTTGAGCTTGCTACCATGATCACCAGAGATTCCCCATGTCTTCTCCCTGCTCTTCCCGCTTGCTGCCAAGCACTTGCGATCGTTCCTGGATAGCCGGTCATGATGCATACTTGTAATTGTCCGATATCGACCCCTAATTCAAGAGCGTTCGTACTAACAACTCCGTAGATTTCACCAGATCGTAAGCCTTTTTCAATTTCCCGGCGTTGAGTTGGAAGATATCCTCCCCGGTACCCTCTGATTGATTTCGCTCCTAATTGGCTCTTCACTAATTCTTGTAAGTAGGTAAGGATAATTTCCACTCTCACCCTGCTTCTGGCGAATATGATGGTTTGCACCTTATTCTTCAATAGCTCACCAGCAATTCTCCTTACCTCCAGTGTCGCACTCCTGCGTATATTCAACGGTTTATTTACAATAGGGGGATTGTAGAAAACGAAATGCTTTCTGGCACTGGGTGCACCGTTATTATCAATCAAATTCATTTCTGTACCGGTCAAGTTCTCTGACAGCTCTTTAGGATTTGCAATCGTTGCCGAAGTACAGATGAATATGGGAGAAGCTCCATAAAACTCGCAAATTCGTTTTAATCTCCTGATCACATTGCTTACATGGGAACCAAAAACCCCCCTATATATATGAAGTTCATCGATAATAACGTACTTTAGATTCTCAAAAAGAGAAACCCACTTTGTGTGATGAGGAAGAATCGCTGAGTGGAGCATATCGGGATTCGTTATGACAATATGCCCTGCTTTCCTAACCTTTTGGCGTATATTAGCAGAGGTATCACCGTCATATGTATAGCTATTTATAGAAGCTTCTGCCTCTGAAATGATTTCGTTCAACTCAGCTTTCTGATCTTGTGCCAGTGCTTTAGTAGGAAAAATATATAACGCTCGTGCATCTGGGTTGTCCATAATCGATTGTAATACAGGAAGATTATAACAAAGGGTCTTCCCCGAGGCTGTAGGAGTCACCGCAGTAAAGCTTTTTCCTTCCATTGCCAGCTGAAAAGCGGAATGTTGATGGGTATAAAGATTTTCAATTCCTCTTTTTTGCAATGCTTTTTTTATTTTTTCATTTATCTCATATGGCAGATCGACCAATTGAGCTGATTTTTCCTCTATAGTATGCCAGTGAACTATCTGCTTATTAAAATCATCGTCTTTTTTAAAATGTTCGATCAACTGTTCAAGGTTGTTTTTCTTAAACACAGGTATCACCTCTTCTATTCATTTTACCGAATCTATGTTCGAAACTAAAGTAAAAAAAACAGGATTACTTTACCATCCTTATCCCATTAGAAAGTGAAGGATCGAAAGGTGGAGGAAGCTGTAAATTTCTTTACCTTTTTTCATAGAGGAGCTTATATTGGGATATAGGACAAATGCACATATTCTGCAAGTATTCATACACTAGTATGAATACTTTTGCGTGAAAGGAGCATACCCATGTCGAACGAGAAAAAAGGTTTTGGTGACCTGATGCATTCCATGAACGAGTTTTTTCATGAAAGACCTATGAAAGGAATGCTTCAAAGCATTGATGAATTTTTCACATCATCATCTAACCCATTTGGTTCTTTCCCGGTCGAATTAACCGAAACAGATAATTATTTTATCGTGACTGCACAGCTTCCAGGTATTAAGAAAGAGCAGATTCAACTTGATGTGTTCCCTCAGTACATTACGATTTCTGTAACCAATAAAGAAGAGTTCTCCGAGGAAAATGACCAAAATCAAATGGTAAGAAGAAAGCAATCCATGAAAAAAAGCAGCAGGACCATTCCCTTTCCAAGGGTAGTTAATGAAAAGAATGTGAAAGCTTCTCATAAAGACGGATTGCTGACTGTCAGGGTTGACAAAGTATCCGGTAAACGAATACCTATAGAATAAATTTCCTATTACCATATGAAAAAATGGACTGCCAAGTCGGCAGCCCATTTTTGTCATTCTATAGTTTAAATATCCCACCCAAGCCTTTTACGAGAGAGGAAACTTGATTAATTGCCCCCATCATTTGTCCTGTCGTATTCATCATTTTATTGAAATCTAAAGATCCATCCTGTGACTTGAATGAATTCATGATCGAACTTACTCCTCCAGACTGAGGTTTAGCCATGAACGAGGCTTTCGGATATGGATTAGCATAAGCCTGTTGCTCCATTGCTTTCATTTGGTACGGATTGTATTCTTTCTGCTGTAGAGGATTTTCAAAATATGGATTCATTTGCTGCTGGTTTATCTGTTGATATTGGTTCATATGAAACCCCGATGCAGGGTATTGGGCTTCTGGTTGAGGATAATAATTAGGTTGGAAAGATCCATATTCTGGAGGTCGCACACCCTGTCCTTGAAAGTTCATCACTGGTCCCATATACGTTGATTGCGAATGATAACTTGGATGATAGTTACGCATCTGTCTCGAATGAAGGAAAGAATTCATACTTAGCCCCCTTACTTAATATTGGTTACTATACTTTATGTTTTAACTGGATAAATGGTGAAAAGACCCATAAAGATCTTTCGACAAATACAAGAAGAATGTCGGAAGTTACACTATTCTTACAACTTAAAGAAAGGGTTTTCTATGATAGGATAAATGTAGATGCAACGCAATGAAATATAAGTATTGGGAGGAATCAAGATGAACCTGAGTGAACTGCTGAAGAGATATGAAAGTAGTAAACATTATCAAGCAACGGATCAACAAGAACTTCTTACAATGGCCAAAAAACTTTATATTTCTAATGAGATTTCATTGCATCATTATAAAGAGCTGTCGAAGCAGATCAATACAATAGAAGAAAAAGCAATTCCAACACCATAATGTAAAGAGGCTGCCCATCGGCAGCCTCTTATTTTTCATTCAATTCATCCAACTGGGTTTGCAGTACATACGAGACAGATTGGTAATGACTGATAAACCGGTTGTAACTGGACTCTGGAAAGAAACAGTGAACCGACAGCATTTCAATATTATCGAACGTGTTTAAAATTTGAGGGAAATGAAGGTGTTTTGGCCTTTGTTCCTTGATCCAAATCAAGGACAATTCCTTCCACGCATCATTCTCCGCCTTTACTTTATCGGCAAAAGGTTTCACTTCGGTGTAAAAGTCTCCTTTTTCACCTGACTCACGCCTGCCTTTATATTCTTTCAACATCTGCTCAACAAGGACGATCAATTCCCCTGTGACTTGCTTCAATTCTTTCAAAAAAAGCCCTCCGTAAAAATGTAGACAAAAATAAAAAGTAGCACAACGCTACTTTCTTATAGATTCAGTTTAAGACGTCTTATAGGATAATTCAAGTTTTTGTAAGACAAAGGACTTTTCTCTATTTTTCATAAGAACGGTTTTAGATCCCGCTTTTCTCTCCACTGAGCTCAATTTACTGTCGATTTTCTGTATCTGGTTCGTTAACGAATTCATTCCTTCTTGCTCTTCAACTGAGATTCGATCATGCAGACTTTGTTCTAATTGATTCAAACTTTCTTCAATTTCAGCTAATTTCAACATAATATCTTGTTTTGGAAGCATTGTGAATCCTCCCACCTTTTTTTTGGATTAATACTGTAATTCTCTCTTTATGAACCGTTCCCTTCCCCCTTGACAAAACTAGAAGCGTTTCGCCAAAGAAAGTGTTAAATGGACATGAGGTTAATTATGTTTCGACACTTACTGAATAAATAAGGTATTAACTAGAAAATAATATAGGTGGAGGTGTAACCCAATGAAAAATCAAAAAAACAAACAAAACAAACAGCAAACTACAAATTCAGCCCAAACCAAAGCCTCAAAAGGCAACCCTAAACTAGAAGGCGAAAACCGTCCAGCGACATAAAAAAGCGGAGGCGGCTCGTTCAGACCCGACATGCATGACAAGAAGAGACCAACACTATTTTAGGGTGTTGGTCTCTTCTTCTTTCTATTCCTCTTCCAGATCTTTTTTAACGCCTCTTTTACTTTCGCCATCTTCTCTAGCTGCCTTTGCTTATGAAAAAACCATTTTGTTAATTCGATTCCATTAGGGAGTTCCTTTTCTTTATACCAATCCTTATTAATTTTCTCTTTAATCGACCAGTCCGTATGAGACTTCCAATGATGTGGAACATCGTCATAAACTTCATGGAGCATGGGTGTACTCGTTTGGAGGACTCCTTTACAGAACTGTTCGTAGTCGTTTCTAGACCCTGTATGCTCTACTTGTAAAGCAAAGTTCAGAAAGGATGAATGGTAATCAGGATGAAATAAAATCATAAATAATTGTTTTCCTAACAGTATTCTGTTTTCGATTTTTCTAAAGCCATGGACACTCGCACCTAAAAGCTCACCCTCTAATGTTGGAAATAGAACGGAGCTGAAATGAAGATGATCTTCTATAAAGAATAGAAAGGAGCCAAACACCCTCTTTTTATAAACCTCATGTTCAATGACTGGTTCTTGAATGAGGTGTTGCTCATTTATAATTAGAGAATGAACTAATCTTTGGTCATTTCTCTCATCCCAGTAACGATTCCATTCTTCTTCCATGAAGCTTGAAATATGAAATTCTTTAAACAAATGAAACATTTTCTTCTTATACCTCGTCGAATAATGATAGAGAAGAAGTTGTGGGAAGGCATCCTGAAAAATGCTCCAGTTCGCTCTTTCATACGTCATGAATAGATCATCACGGGTAGCCCGGTGTAAAAGCCGCGTGAAAATATCACCTTTAAGATCGGTCATATTCCAGCCGGCATTTCTTGATACCATCGAAGCCAGGAAAGACCATTTTATTTCAGGATGAAGAAGGAAAAATTTTTGATAAGCCATCGTTCTTGTTATATTATCTTGATTATGCAGATTCACTAGATGGTTGATTTCATGAATCCACTCGATTGTACGTTTAGGTTCAGGTATATAGGGTAAAAAGCGATAAGTATTGCTCATTTCATCCATCCTTATTATCCCCCTCTCCCCTATAGCCATAGATTGAGGAGATTTGTAATCAATTATTCACACAAATTGGAGTGGTTTCTGTTATGATATAGATTAGTCTGCGAGGTGAATTACCATGAAATTCCATTATCCTAATGGTAAGAAATATGTGGAAGCGCCATTACCCTCAAAAAAAGCGAAGGCCAAACCGAAACAACTATCTTATAGCAACAGAGGTATGACCCTTGAAGAAGACATTAATGAAACGAACCAATATTATTTAACGTTCCATAAAGCAGTCATTCACAAAAAACCGACTCCCGTTCAAATAGTGGATGTACATTATCCATCCAGAAGTGCCGCCGTCATTAAGGAAGCATACTTTAAGCAGCCCTCCACGACGGATTATAATGGTGTGTACAACGGAAGATATATCGACTTTGAAGCGAAAGAAACAAAGAATAAAACGTCCTTTCCACTTCAAAATTTTCACGAGCATCAAATTCAGCATATGGAAAACGTCCATAATCAAGACGGTATTACCTTTGTACTAGTAAGGTTTTCTGCTTCCGAAGAAGTCTTCTTACTTCCCTACAAAGCTCTAAGGAACTATTGGGACCGCATGATAAATGGAGGAAGAAAATCAATCAAACGGGAAGAGCTAGAGGAAAAAGGAGTCATCATTCCTTTAGGACTGCATCCCAGGGTCGATTATTTAAAAATAGTCCATCAGTTATATTTTTAGTTTATGCAAAATGAGTTAATCTATAATTTATCTCAATATCAGTAGTATATTTTAAATCTTAGACAATACTAAAAACACTGAAGATTGAAAGTGAGGAAACAATATGGCTGGTCAATATAAGTCAAGGGAAGAAAAACGCCTGGCCCAAAAAAAGTCGAAATCCACAAAGAGCAAGAAGAAGGGCTCTATGGTTAAACGCGTCATTATATCATTATTTATCATTGGTATTATTGGGATGCTTGCTGGTGCAGGATTATTTGCATATTATGCGTCTAGTGCACCTAAGCTTGATGAAAAATTACTCAAGGATCCGATTGCATCAGAAATTTATGATATGAACGGAGAATTGATTACAACTGTAGGAAAAGAAAAACGGGAGTATGCAAACTTTGATGACATCCCTCAGGTGATGCAAGATGCGGTACTGGCTACAGAAGACAATCGTTTCTATAAACATAACGGAATTGACTTGATTCGTTTAGGGGGCGCCGTCATTGCCAATGTAACAGGCGGTTTCGGTTCAGAAGGTGCTTCAACGATTACCCAGCAAGTAATCAAGGGTTCTTTTTTAAGCCCTGAGAAAACATTAAAAAGGAAAGCTCAAGAAGCATGGTTGGCTCTTAAGCTTGAGCAGGAATATACAAAAGAAGAAATCTTTGAAATGTATTTTAATAAAGTGTATATGTCCGCTGGAATAAATGGTATGGCTACTGCTGCAGACTATTACTACGGTAAAGACATCAAAGACATCAAGCTTCATGAAGCGGCTTTAATTGCTGGACTGCCTCAAAGTCCAAACAATTATAACCCTTTTAAATACCCTGAAAAAGCTGAAAAACGACGTAATATCGTTCTGTCCTTAATGGAACAGCACGGTAAAATCACTGAAAAAGAAAAAAAGGAAGCTCAAGCTCTTCCTATCACAGAAGGATTGGTTTCAGCTGAAGAGGTCGAAAAGAAAAACGGAAACAAATATCCCGCCTTTGTAGATGCCGTAATTGATGAAGTAGAAAAAATGGGTGACTATAACCTGTTTTCAGACGGTTTAAAGGTTTATACAACCGTTGACCCGAATGCTCAAAAACGCTTGGAAGAAATTTTAGCAGGTGAAAATACCAGCTTCAGTTATCCAGAGAATTCTGAAGAGCCTATGCAGGCGGGTGTAACACTTATGGATACGAAAACTGGAGAAATCAGGGCAATTGGCGGCGGCAGAGAACAGGATCCAAACGTTCAGCGTGGATTTAACTTTGCAATCGACACAAAACGTCAGCCCGGATCTACTATTAAGCCTTTAATAGACTATGCTCCTGCCATTGAGCATTTAAAATGGTCGACCTATCATATTTTAAAAGATGAGCCTTATAAATATTCAGATGGAACGGAACTCAATAACTATGACGGTCAATTTAAAGGGCCTATCACCATACGCGAAGGTCTATGGGATTCCCGAAATATAACTGCTTTAAAAGCTTTTCAGGAAGTTGGTCCAGAGAAAGCAGAAGAATTTGTGAATGGTCTAGGATTAAAATTCGATCATTATTATGAATCTGCTTCAATCGGTGGAGTTTCTCCTGGGGTAAACTCCGTACAAATGGCAGGTGCTTATGCCGCATTTGGTAATGAAGGAATATACAACAAGCCTCATACGGTTACAAAAGTAGTGTTACGTGATGGTGAAACAGAGATTGAAAATGATAATAAACCAAAGCCTGCGATGAAGGAATATACAGCCTATATGATTTCTGATATGCTGCAGAGCGTTATTGATCATCCAAGAGGTACAGGGCTTTATGCCAAGGTGCCAGGATTACCGATGGCAGGGAAATCAGGTACGACGAACTATTCTCAAGAAGAACGTGAGAAATACGGAATTGCTAAGACAGACGCACCTGATTCGTGGTTTGTAGGCTATACCACAAACTATACAGCGGCTGTTTGGACTGGGTATAAGACTCGCTCCATTCCACTATCACCTACAGATAGAAGAGTTTCACAATACATCGTCAGTGACTTGATGAGCTATGTTCACGAGGGTGTCGACACACCTGACTTTAAAAAGCCAGACAGCGTAGTTGAATCCAAAGTTGAACTAGGAAGCAATCCGGCAAGACTACCAAGTAAATACACGCCAGATGACCGAGTAATCACTGAACTATTCGTCCGTGGAACAGAACCTTCTAAGGTTTCACAAGAATTCGACAAGATTGATGCACCATCAAATCTGAAAGGTAAATTCAATAAGAAGGATCAAACCATCACTCTTGCCTGGGATTATGGTAAAGAGAAAGACGTTCAATTCGAAGTGGCAGTTTCAATAAATGGTGAAGCGAAACAAGTATTAACAACAACTGATAAGAAAGGATTAAATGTCGAAAACATTCAATCCCAAGGAACCTTCACCTTTGAAGTTGTAGCAATATCAGGAGATCAACGCAGTAACCCTGCAACGGTTAATGTTGAGGTCAAGGCTACTGATGGTGAAGAAGAAGAAAACCAAGATGAAAACAACGATGAAAATCAAGATAACAATAATGGAAATAACAATGGTAATGGAAACGGCCAAGGAAACGGCCAAGGAAATGGCCAAGGAAATGGGAATGAAGAAGGTTCAGGTGATGGTGAAGACACAGGTGACGAGGATGGCACTACTCCACCACCTGAAGGAGATGGGACTGGTGACGGAGGTACAGATGACGGCACTGGTGATGGCACTGGAACCGGAGGCGGGACTGGTGACGGCACTGGCGACGGCTCAGGTACTGGAGCTGGCTCCACGGATGGTGCACCTGCTACCCAATCAGAATCCAGAAGAGATCAAGAATAAGGTAAAAGGCAACGAGAGTATGTTCTCGTTGCCTTTTTATTTCTCTCTAGCTCGTTTTAAAGCCAGTGATTTAGCAAATTGTTTATGTTGTTCCTCGAATAGCTGAGATAACTGTATAAATGAATGGAATAGGTTTGGATTATTTCTAATGAACGTCATTCTTTCCACTACGTTTACCGGTTTAATGGAAAGTTTATTGATGGGAGAAATGTCCGAATTTAATTGTACAGGAAGTGAATTACTCCAGTATAAAAGCATATAAAATTGCGAAATACTTTTTTTCATTGGATGTAATGTATTCTTTGAACGTTCTTTAAATAACGTTTTAAGACACTTCTGCCCTTCTCCCCAACTCTTTAATATGATACTTATGAATAATTCACGATCCACCCAAGGAAGTATACTTAGAGCCTTCTCATTGAAATAGAGAATTTCATAAGCAAAGAAAGGCTCATCCGGTATGATATGAGAAGCATCCACTCTCACTTCTGAGTCAGGAAAGAAAAAAGGATCAATTAACTGGGACGGGATGTTCAAGATTGTTTCTTTCATATGTTACCCTTTTTCTTTAATCTCTTTTGACCTTCTCTGCATAAATCGACCAGCGGGCAAACGTCACATTGAGGGGATTGAGCTTTACAATGGTATCTTCCAAAGAA
The DNA here is from genome assembly GCF_038049935.1 of Rossellomorea sp. y25. Lineage (NCBI taxonomy): Bacteria > Bacillati > Bacillota > Bacilli > Caryophanales > Bacillaceae > Rossellomorea > Rossellomorea sp. y25. The sequence goes on from NZ_CP145886.1 coordinate 2,766,327, forward strand.
AATCAGCCGGTGGTGAGTTTCGGACCACTCTTCTTTCGGGATTTTTTTCATTAACGTTTTTTCTACTTCTAATACGCTATCCTTCCATCGGCAAATCCCTAGTCTCTTACTTACACGTTCAACATGGGTATCTACTGCCAGAGCCGGCACTCCAAATGCCACCGATACTACTACATTTGCAGTTTTCCTTCCTACGCCCGGCAGCTTCACTAATTCTTCATGAATTTCAGGAACACTCCCCCCATGTTCCGTCAGAATAATCTCACATAGTTTTCGAATGTTTTTTGCTTTGTTCCGGTACAGCCCAATGGAGCGTATATCCTGTTGAAGTTCTTCCAAGGAGACATCCAGATAATCTTCAGGTCGTTTGTATTTTTCAAATAAGCCTTTTGTGACTTTATTTACGAGGGCGTCAGTACATTGTGCCGATAGAAGGACGGCGATTACCAGCTCAAATGGATTGTCATGACGGAGCTCACAGTGAGCGTCGGGAAACATTTCCCTCATTTCATCTAAGCATATTTGTATTTGTTTTTTATTTAGCATGTATCTTAATACCTCCACCTTGTCCTACTAAATCAACAATATTCAATTAAAAAAGGTTATCCAAAAAAATAGACCAACCCTCAAGCAAGTGAGAGTCAGTCCATTCTATCGTCTTATTGCTCAAGCCAATTATAAAATGGTACTGATTTTCGTTTAGGAGAAGCCGTAGAATCACTTGAAGCTGCGGGTTTTTGATGGGAACGGAAGCGTTGACTTTGGTTTCGTGCATCTTCAATGGTTTTCACACCATTTTTCTTCCATTCAAATAGAATACGATCGATATATCTAAAATTCAGCTTGCCTGATATGACTGCTTCTCTCAAGGCTGCTTTAATAATAATAGCATTATGATCATCCTGGTCCAACCACATGGCTAACGTTTCGCATTCTAATGGAGATAGCGGACGACCAAATTCTTGTTCAAATGTGGTATAAATGTCTGCTTCTTCTTCCATTGATTTCTGCATTTGTTTCATTTTAGAATCTTGTATCACGAACTCAGCCATTTTTTCCCATAATGGATTGAGAGAATACTTTTCAAAAAGGATTCCATCTGTTGAAGATCCCTCTTCAATAGATAGAAATTGTTGTTGAATTAACTTTCGTAATATAGACGAACAGTATTCAGTAGAAAGGCTCATAGGTTCAGAGAGCTCTTCTGGGGTTGGAAAATAGTTACCCTTTTCCAAATGACCATAAATATGCAGCAGTAAAACGAACTCTGACTCATTTAAACCTAATGTATTGTAATTTGATAATAATAATTGCGGAATGTTCAGTGTTCCCTCTTCGATCCAGGACACCATTAATCGTTTATAATCCATATTCGGCACACCTCACTCACTAGTATATCATGCTTCAGTATATGTGGACATGGTTATGAATTAGAAGAAAGATGGAAAAAGAAAAGAACCGGCCGGTATTGCTTTTAAAGCAATACAGCCAGCTCCTTGTTTGAAATTTGAATTAAGGATATAAACGGTTTAGTAGACGCGGGAATGGGATGGTTTCCCTTACGTGTTCTACTCCGCTGATCCAAGCCACTGTTCTTTCAAGTCCTAGACCGAATCCTGAATGAGGAACAGATCCATATTCTCTTAATTCCAAGTACCACTTGTATGCATCCGTAGCCAGCTCATGCTCTTCAATGCGACGCTTCATCAGCTCTGCATCATGGATACGCTCTGAGCCACCGATAATCTCCCCATACCCTTCTGGAGCGATCAGGTCAGCACACAATACGACATCATCGCGGTCTGGATCAGGCTGCATATAGAAAGGCTTTAAAGAAGTAGGGTAATGCGTGATAAATACCGGCTTGTCGTAGCTTTCAGCTATCGCAGTCTCATGTGGAGCCCCAAAGTCGTCTCCCCACTCGATATCATCGAACCCTTTTTCATGCAGTAGTTTAAGGGCATCATCATAGGTGATTCGTGGGAATGGCGCTTTAATTTGCTCTAACTTAGAAGTATCTCTTCCTAATCGATCTAATTCCAGCTTGCAGTTTTCCAGAACCGATTGAACGATATAAGAAACATATTGCTCCTGTACTTCCAGGTTATCTTTAAAGTCGTAGAATGCCATTTCAGGCTCGATCATCCAGAACTCGATTAAATGACGACGAGTTTTCGATTTCTCCGCTCTGAATGTTGGCCCGAAAGAAAATACTTTACCTAATGCCATGGCTGCTGCTTCCATGTAAAGCTGACCACTCTGAGAAAGGTAGGCATCTTCTTCAAAATATTTAGTGGCAAATAACTCGGTCGTTCCTTCTGGAGCACTTCCCGTCAGAATTGGAGGATCTACTTTTACAAATCCTTCTTGATTAAAGAACTCATATGTTGCACGGATGATTTCGTTACGCACTTTCATCACTGCATGTTGTTTACGGGAACGAAGCCAAAGGTGACGATGATCCATCAGGAATTCTGTTCCGTGTTCCTTAGGTGTAATTGGATAATCAACTGCTTCATGAATCACTTCTACGCTTTTCACTTGCAATTCGTACCCAAAAGGTGAACGGGAATCTTCAGAAACCGTTCCAGTAACATATAGAGATGTTTCTTGCGTTAATGATTTTGCTTTTTGAAAGATTTCTTCTTCCACTTCACTTTTTACAACAACACCTTGTATGAACCCAGTACCATCACGGAGCTGGAGAAAGGCAATTTTTCCACTTGAACGTTTGTTCGCAAGCCAAGCACCAATGGTTACTTCTTCACCAACAAACTTACTTACTTGAGATATAGTAGTTTTCACGATTTTTTCCCTCCAAAAAAACTAAGACGCTTATGTATCGTTATTTATTATACATTTACCGTTATCTCGTCGCAATAGATACAGCAAAACGAGATCATTTTAAGTAAAAAGCAGACCGAAACGAACGCGGTCTGCAAACCCTTGTTTTATTTACTTTTCCTAACAACAAATTCATGCATTCTCTCAATTGCTTTTTCAAGTGCATCAAGACTTGTGGCATAAGAAAGACGGATATTATTGTCCGATCCGAAACCTGAACCAGGAATAACGGCTACCTTCGCCTCTTCCAGTAGTGCTTTGGTAAATTCGTCGACATTGTTGTAGCCTGTTTTCTTAGCCGCTTCTGACACATTCGGGAACAGATAGAATGCACCTTGAGGTTTTAAACAACTAAACCCTGGAATATTGTTTAATTTATCAAAAACAATGTTTAAGCGCTCCTCAAACGACTGTCTCATATCCTCTACCGGCTGTTGATCTCCTAAATAGGCAGCAACCGTCCCATATTGTGAAGTCGTCGTTGGGTTTGAGGTAGAATGACTGGCAAGATTGGTCATTGCTTTAATGATTGCCTCGTTACCTGCGGCATACCCAATTCTCCATCCCGTCATGGAATGAGATTTTGACACCCCGTTAATCACGATTGTTTGCTCTTTAAGTTCTGGAGACAATTCAGCAATAGACGTGTGTGCGTTCCCGTCATACACAAGCTTCTCATAAATTTCGTCTGAAACGATCAGAACATCATTTTCTAAGCATACTTCCCCAATCGCATGTAACTCTTCCGGGGAGTATAGCATGCCTGTAGGGTTACTAGGTGTGTTAAGGATGACCGCTTTCGTTTTAGGAGTTATCGTCTCTTTTAACTGCTGTGGAGTTATTTTGTACTCATTCTCTTCTTTCCCTTCAACGATTACAGGAGTTCCTCCGGCAAGCTTCACTTGTTCAGGATAGCTAACCCAATAAGGAGTAGGAATAATGACCTCATCACCTTCGTTTAAAAGCACTTGAAACAATGTATAAAGGGCATGTTTAGCCCCACTTGTTACGATGATTTCAGAAGGTGCATACGTGAGTTTCTGGTCTGTCTCAAACTTGTGGATGACGGCTTCTTTTAATTTCGCCATTCCACCAGATGGAGTATATTTGGTGTGGCCCTCAGTCATGGATTCATGCGCAGCTTTGATGATATGTTCAGGTGTATTAAAATCTGGTTCCCCTGCACCTAACCCGATTACATCAATTCCTTGTGACTTCATTTCCTTTGCTTTTGCAGTAATCGCTAAAGTCGTTGATGGTGTTAATGCACTTACTCTGTCAGCCAACGTAAATTTCATGGACGTATTCCCCCTAGAGTTGATTATAAATTTTCTATTTTCCTCCACCATTCTCCAGTAGAAAACAGCAGGTAAAAATAATTTAAATTGTCTTGTTGATCTAAATAGGTAATTTCCCAAACAGGCCCGACAGATTCATATCCTAAACGGACTGATAACAATTCTTTCGGCTGCTTTTCATCATTTAGTTTATTGATTGCCTGTTCTTTTGAAATACCATCTGCCCATTTTTTCTCAATTATTTTCCCTTTTTTATTGGGTATCCAAGCGACGAGCTTCTCGTTTTGATCATCCTTACCTGTCACCACAACATATGACTTAGAGCCGTTGTAGAAGCTTGTGCTTTCAACATCGACGATAGCCGTTTCAGCTTTCACTCGACTTAGAGCCTTCTCAGCCTGATTATCCAATGGGTTCCGGGAAACTTGATAAATTACGACCGAAGCCGTTATCCCAAGGACAATGAACAATAGTGCGATAATCGTTATCCATTTTTTCATTACAATCACTCTTTATGTACGATAAATTGTTAATACTGCTTGATTCTGATCTTCCGGATCTAAGGCTAAACCAAACATATAATCATCTTTTTTTAAGGTTCTATTCAGTGTATCAACTACTTTATATAAGTTATCCGTATATTCGATACGAACAGTGGAAAGAATTTCAATTCGGCTCTCCATGGTGTTCCTCCTTTTACCCGCTTACAATAGTGTTCCCTTATTAGAAAACATTTTTTTCTACTCATAGTGACATTACGATTCGCCACACTATGAGTAAGAAACTCTACACACATTATAACAACATTAAAGGCTAATATGGTAGAGGTTATCACAAAAACTATATACTAATCGACACTCACTCAGGCTGACAGAATTGTCAGCCCTTCTTTATTTAATGGGGTTAGTTTGTATGGCCATCTTCTTTAAACACTCCATCTTCTTGATCAAAAGTCAGCACTTCGTAGTTTCTCTTATTAAATTTAATGGCAATCAATCCATGCTGGCCTGTCAGATACAGGTCAATCCACGCCTCGTTGATCGCTTCGAGCATTTCACCATTAAGAAGCCTTTCCTTAGAACGATAAAGCAATGCCGTTTGAGGATCGATATGCCTCAGAAGACTATGGGACATGTTTTCAGATTTAGAATGAAGAGGTATTTTCACAATGTTGACATTCTTTAGGGGTTTTGTCAGTAAAACCTCTTCAGAATGCAATGTTTGTGAGCTCAGCCACAAAAAGCGATGATGATAAAAGGTAATGGAAAAGTCTAATCCTTCTCGTTTCTCATTGCCTTCATGCATTACATTTAGCGCCAACTCTTTCGAAAGTGAGTAAGACTGATTTTCTTGAATGGTGTGTATGGTATAGGATCCTTTTTCCGGTATAGCTTTAGCTAGAGATCTGCCCACTATTATTTCTTCAATAGAGTACTTCTCCCCTAACTCAGCAATCATATCCTCATGCACTTCTCTTTTTTCCGTGATGATGATTCCCTTGATGTTGTTAATATGAATTTGATTCAAATAATAATATAACTGATTTCTCTCCTGAAGAGGTCCAGTATTGATTAAATAATTTTCCCCAGAAGCTAAATGAAGAACAGCTACCTCTCCTTTTATAACAGGAAGAAAACTAATCGCATACTCCTCATGTGATACATGTAAATCCACCTGAGGCACTTTCATTCCATAGGCATTTGAAATGACAAGGAGAAAAGATAGCATTGCCGTTAAGATTACTCTCATTTTCAATCCTCCAGTTTCACATCTACTCTTTAGGTTGTGTTAAAGAGTAAAATTTATCACTGAAGTTTAATCTGTTTTAGAGCCAATCTTCAATCCATGAAACCAAATCAAATAAATCCCCTTCTTTTACTTCCATTGAAGGGATGGACTGCAGGAAAGCCTTTCCGTACCTTGTCGTCATTACTCTGCGGTCATACACAATTACGATTCCACGATCACTGCTTCTTCTAATCAGCCTTCCTACCCCTTGTTTGAACCGAATAATGGCTTCAGGTAAAGAGTGAGAAGAAAATGGATTTTTCCCTTGAGCCTTCAAAATATCTGATTTTGCCTGATTGACAGGCTCGTCTGGTGGAGAAAATGGAAGTCTGACCATGGCAAGACAAGAAAGGTCTTCTCCTGGAATGTCTACACCTTCCCAGAAACTACTCGTTCCAAATAAAATAGCCTTATCGAATCGCTGGAAATTCTTTGTCAGTCGTGTGCGACTTCCTGAGGTGATTCCTTGGGCCATTAATACATATTCCTCTAATAAACCACTTTCTTTCATCAACTCATACGTTTTCCTTAACATATCGTAAGAGGTGAATAAAATGAGCATTCGACCTTTCGTCGCTTGTGCCACCCCTATTAAATGAGAGCTTATTGCTTCAATATATTCTTCGCTTTGAACTTGCTGTATTTCAGGGACGTCTGTTGGGACGAATAATCTTGAAACTTCATTGTAGTCAAATGGAGAAGTAAGCTGTACCTGTTTTATCCCCTGGTCGACAAGACCAATCTCGTTTATGAAGTAATTGAAAGACCCGCTGACGGTAAGGGTAGCTGAAGTCAGGACCACACTTTTCTTTTTGGCAAAAATCTCAGCATGAAGCTTGCGATCGACGGTAACAGGTTGAGCTTGAATAGAAAGACTGTTTGGTAATGACCTTGTGTCTCCATCAAGCCACAGAACGTGGTTGTTCATTTCTCTTAAAAATACCGTTTGAAAATTCATTCTCAACTCTGTAAAATCCACTAAAAAGCTGTAGAATTCTTCAATTAAGGCTTTTTCTTTATCAAGGAGTTTTATTTTCTTATCCTTGATTGTCTCGAGTACCTGCTGGAACTCTCTTTCTACAAACTTCATCCCTGATACGACTCGTTCCATGGCCATGAGAACAGGTTGAAAGTAGCTGCTCTTCTTCATTTCATCCGTAATTCTCAGCTGTATTTTTTGTACCCCGGTTCTCTTTTTGGCTTTCTTATAGAAAACGCTCGTTAACACTCCAATGGCCTCTTCTAAGTCATCGTAAAACTGGGCAATACGAGAGTCCAATTCAAATGAATGTGTATTCATTTGAACTGAGTGACTGGAAATAAGCTGATCCAGACGATAAAACAACTGTTTTTGGACCAGTGTCCCTAATTGGGAAGTACTAAACTTAATCGAGAGATAATCCATAACGACTCCAAGATGCTGTCTTGCTGACTTCTCCAGATGATGAGCCTCATCTATTACTAAGTAATCATAAGGAGGAAGCATGCTGCTATCATTCACCATATCACTCAGAAGCATTGAGTGATTCGTAATGATGATATCTGCTTCTTGAGCACTCCTTCTTGCGGAGAGATAGAAATCTTTCCCTATCCAAGGATCCTTTGTATGAGGCAGGTGCCAGCCATCATGTTTTAAACGATTCCAGAACAATTGCCCTCCCGATGTGAGGTTAAGTTCATCCATATCACCGGTCTCTGTTCGTGTCAGCCATACTAAAATCTGCATTTTTGTTAGAACTACATCATATTGAGACTCCTTTTCACGGAGAGACTGTTCAAACTTAAACAGGTTTATGTAATGGTTTTTCCCTTTTAGCAGGACGGTTCTGAATGGGATAGGGCTTATTTTTTCCAATAATTTAATTTCTTTATGAAGCAATTGCTCTTGCAATTGGATGGTGTATGTACTGATGACCACTCTTTCATGAGAGGTCTTGGCAAACATGACCGCAGGCCATAAGTAGCCCAGTGACTTCCCAACCCCTGTTCCTGCTTCAATGACCACATGGCGGCGTTCATGAAAAGCATGTTGAATCTCATTCATCATGACCATTTGCTGTTCTCTCTTCTCATAGAAGGGGACATGCTTTGCTAAATGCTCTTCTATATTGGGTTCATCAAAATGGAGCTCTTCAATAGGTGATTCATCTTTCATTGAAGCAGCTTTCTTCAGAAGAGCCAGTCCTCGATACACCTCTAACTGTGGTGGAAGGTCTTCTACGTGTTTTTGTTTCTCACTCACAATACTGTCAAACAATAAGGAGAGATCACTTTTCAAATGATGAGAAAGCTTGTAAAGCTTCTCGAGTGTGACTAATGGCAGCTTTGACAATTCTTCAATAAAATATAGAAGAATTTCGGCTGTCACATAGGCATCACTGTCTGCCTGATGAGGCCTTACATGGCTTAAATCCAATGAATTGGACAGTTCCGTCAATTTAAAACTATCTGCCGATGGTAAAGCCACTTTTGCTAACTCTACTGTATCAAAGGCAGGTCCCGTAAATGGATTATAGCCTGCCTCTTCCAGTTCTGCTTGAAGGAATGAAAGATCAAATTGAACGTTATGAGCAACAAAAACGCCATGATCCAGCAACTCAAGTATTTTTGGTGCAATTTCATGAAAAGCTGGAGCGTCCTTTACCATTTCATCATTGATCCCCGTTAACTCCTCAATAAAAGCAGGAATCGGTTTTCCAGGTGACACAAATGATGTGTATTGATCAATGATTTTTCCGCCTTCTATAATAACCGCTGATAGTTGGATGATTTTTTCTCCCTTTTTAGGAGAATTTCCTGTTGTTTCAAGATCGATAACAACCAGTTTAAATGGGTACATGTTATTCACTGCCTTTATATAAATCCTACATCATTCTCTTATGATTTCTAAATAAGTGTACCATAAACAAAAAAGCAAGTCTCCTTTTCACAAATTAGAAGACTTGCCGATTTCTTTTATAGTATAGTCGCTTCAGGTTCTGTTCCGATCATATCTATGATACGGTTCTTTTCTCCCATGATGGCTACTTTCGGGATATGTTCATGGACCATTTCTTCTGCTACCATCTTATATGATATGATGATGACAATATCACCCTTTTGCACAAGTCTTGCAGCAGCTCCGTTCAAACATATGACTCCGCTCCCTCTTTCACCTGGGATAATGTAGGTTTCCAAGCGGGCTCCATTGTTGTTGTTTACAATCTGGACCTTTTCGTTCGCCATCATACCAACTGCATCTAATATATCCTGATCGATTGTAATGCTCCCTACATAATCCAAGTTCGCTTCTGTTACAGTCGCTCTGTGAATTTTACCACTCATCATCGTTCTATACATTTGAATCCTCCTCTGGTTCTACACTGATGATTATATTATCAATTAATCTGGCCTGTTGAAATTGAACTGCCAGAGCGATAATGATTTCCCCATGTACGCTAGTCAGTTCCGTTAGCTCAGGGTAGGAATACACTTCCACATAATCGATTTCCCCGGATGTGTTTTCTTGGACGTTCTTTGAAATCATAGAAATAATGGAATCGGGATCCCGCTCCCCATCTTCAATACGATTTTTTGCTTCTTCCAGACTTTGATAAAGAGAAGGAGCTTCCCTTCTTTCTTCTTTTGAGAGATAGACATTTCTTGAGCTCTTGGCCAACCCATCTTCTTCCCTCACTGTTGGTACCCTCACAATTTCAACCGGAAAGAAATAATCGCTTACTAACCCTTCCACTACTGCAACCTGCTGGGCATCCTTCAGTCCGAAATACGCTCTGGTAGGCTGAATAAGGTGAAATAATTTAGTCAAAACGGTTACCACTCCGTCAAAATGCCCTTCCCGTTTTCGTCCGCACAGTACTTCTACCCGCTCTATCACACTCATGGTAACAGATTGCTCCCCTTTATACATTTCATCTACTTCAGGAATAAAGAGTATATCAACCCCAACATTCTTTGCTAATTCTGTATCTCTTTCAACATTACGGGGGTAGCGGTCGAAGTCTTCATTCGGACCGAACTGCAGGGGGTTTACAAAGATACTCATCACGACAGTATCGTTATTATTCCTGGCTTCCTCCGCTAGAGTCAAGTGCCCTTCATGAAGGTATCCCATTGTAGGAACATAACCGATAGAGGATCCTGAATTCTTTACTTGTTGTATCATACGCTGCAAATCTTGTATTTTCGTAATCACTTTCATTTTTTCATTCCACCATAGAGAGCATCCAATTCTTCATCACGCATCGTAAAGGAATGGTCTTCTGTCGGGAAGCTACCCCCTTTAACTTCTTCTATATAGGTTTTTATGCTGTTATGAATGACTTCTGACGCGTTGCTGTATTGTTTGACAAACTTAGGCACACGATTCACTCCGTATGTTACAAGATCGTGGAACACTAACACTTGCCCATCGGTTTCACTGCCTGCCCCAATACCAATCGTCGGTATCGTTAATGCTTCTGAAATCTCTTTGGCTATTTGCTTTGGTACACACTCTAATACAAGTGAAAAAGCACCTGCCTGTTCACATTTAATGGCATCATCGATCAACTTTTTGGCTGTGTCGGCTGTTTTCCCTTGTACTTTATATCCTCCAAGGACACCGACGGATTGAGGGGTCAAACCTAAATGAGCCATAACGGGTATGCCGGCGCTCGTTAGGGAATGAATACGATCGATCACATGATCTCCCCCCTCAACCTTCACAGCGTGAGATCCTCCCTGTTGAAGAATCTGTGCCGCAGTTTTAAGAGTTTCATCTCTGGACAAGTGGTACGACATAAACGGCATATCGGTGACGATAAAGGTATTTTTTGCCCCTCTTTTTACGGCTTTCGTATGATGTATCATATCTTCAACTGTAACTGGTACCGTTGAGTCATAACCCAATACCACCATTCCGAGGCTGTCACCTACAAGAATGACATCAATACCCGCTTCTTCTGCTATCTTGGCACTTGGAAAATCATACGCTGTAAGCATTGAAATCTTTTCTCTCTTATTCTTCATCTTAAGAAAATCTGTTGTTTGTTTCATAATGTCCTCCTTCTTTTCAGTCAGAGGTGACGAAACGAAATGAAAGCACTTTCATTATAGAAATAAAAAAACCTTCTGAATAAATGACAGAAGGATCATAAGTGTTTAGTATCATTGTTTCGACCCTCTGTCCCAGTCCACAATGGATCAAGGCAGAAATTGTATTAAAAGCTGAACGTGCGTAGAGGTGCAGTTCCAAGGATACTGCCCAATGAGATTATACCATAAAAAAACGAGATGGAAGTAATCGTTTAGCATCCACCTCGTTTCCCCTTAAATATTCACTTCAATATCCGCTGAATAAATTTGATGAACGGTTCCTGTTGTGTCTTCAATCTTTAGAACTCCTTCATCCGTTATTCCTAATGCTCTACCTTCAATCGTTCCATTGATGGTACGGGCACGGATTTTCTTCCCGATACTGATTGCATAACTCTCCCATAACAGCTTGATCGGTGTAAAACCTTCTTTCATATAGATAGAATAAAGGGCTTCAATTCGTTCTAACACCTTTTGAACAATTTCTGATCTTGAAAGGGTATCTCCTTGTTCAATGGCCAGTGAGGTTGCAATCGTCTGAAGTTCATCAGGAAAGTGTTCCTTTGTGTGATTTACATTCATGCCGATACCGATGATAATGGAATTTATTTTATCAGATTCCGCTTGCAGTTCCGTCAATATTCCCGTCACTTTCTTTCCGTCAATAAGAATATCATTCGGCCATTTGATTTGGGGATGAAGATCTGTTGCTTCTTCGATCGCTTGAACGACGGCAACTGCAGTAATGAGCGTAAACTGCGGGGCCTTTTGGGGTGGAAGAAGGGGTTTTAAGATCAGACTCATCCAAATTCCCGTTCCCTTTGATGAGTGCCACTCTCTCATTAACCTTCCTCTTCCGGCTGTTTGTTCGTCAGAAATGACTAACGTACCCTCTGCCGCTCCGTCGCCCGCAAGCACATGAGCGATGCGCTGTGTACTTTGAACTGACTCCTCATAGTGGATCACTCTGCCTAACGTTTTCGTTTGTAATCCCAATCGGATCTTACTTTCTGTCACACTATCAGGGGTTTCAATAATGCGATATCCTTTTTTTCTTACGGCTTCTAACACAAAACCTTCTTTACGAAGTTCTTCAATATGCTTCCAAATGGCCGTTCTTGAACATCCTGCTATTTCAGCCAATGCTTGTCCGGATAGAAAATCCTGATCCGATTCAGACAAAGCGTGAAGCAGTTTCTTCTTTATAGTCGATTGCATGTCTGTAGCCACCTCCTAATCGCTTCTTTATCGTTATTAATTGTTCCAGTTATAATCGCGGATTCAATTTCAGCCAAAAGTTCCTTCATCCATGGACCACCCTTTTTGTTTGCCCATGTCATCAAGTCATTTCCTGTTACATCCAGCTGCTGTCTCGATGTAATCGCTAAAGAATGATATTCTTCCTTCACCGCTTCTACAGAAGAAACCGGTGTGGATTCTATGCATTCATAGACTTTCTCAACGTTAATGGCTGCTTCCAAACCTGCACGATAAAGTAAAGGCTTAGACCAGCCGGATTTCCTTCTTAACTGAAGAATTTCAAGCTCATTTGAACGATCCCTTACTGTTTTCGTCGGGAGTCTCCAGCCTTTAAGAAATCCCTGGGGATCAGGATCTCCAATGCATGCTAAAAGAAGTAACCATACTTGGTCCTTATTTATGCCTTCTAATTGTGGAAGATCCGCAACCTGTTGAAGAGCATCTTTATGTTGAGTGAAATGAGGGAGTTCAGTATATAGGTTGGTACGAACAAGGAGGGTGAGCGCTTTTCGTTTCCATTTACCTCCGGCGATCTTCTCGAATTCCATCGTTTTTCTTTCAACGGCGATATGCTTTAGCAGTTTGGAGTGCTCCTTTAAAGCATTCAGTGTCCCAGACTCGATCTTGAAGCCTAATTGACTGACAAAGCGGACTCCCCTCATCATACGAAGGGCGTCTTCTGTAAACCTTAAATCCGGTGATCCCACTGTTCTGATCATTCCGTTATGTATGTCTTCCCGTCCATTAAAAGGATCAAATATCCTACCCCGTCCATCCATTGCGATACTATTCATCGTAAAATCACGGCGCTCCAGATCCCCTTCTAATGAACGGATGAATTCCACCTTATCTGGTCTTCTAAAGTCAGCATATGTAGATTCTGTTCTGAATGTAGTGATTTCATATTCCCTTCCATCATCAATGACCAGGATGGTTCCGTGTTCAATACCTAAATCAATCGTCTTCGGAAAGATCTCCTTTAATTCTTGAGGATAGGCAGACGTCGCGATATCTACGTCATTAATGGGCTTATTCAGCAAGTAATCCCTAACAGAGCCTCCAACGAAATATGCTTCGAACCCTGCTCTTTCAATTTTCTTTAAAACTGGTACGGCTTCTTGAAATATAGACGGTAACATTTTTTACACCTGCTTTACTCAGATCTTTACCTTCCGACTGTTTATTATAGAAGCTCTTGGTAGATCTGTTCATACTCTTTGACAATCTTGCTGGAGTGAAATTTAGTTCTCGCCGTTTGTAGTGCATTCCGCGAGAGTTCATTATGAAGCTTCTCATCTGTCAGTAATTCCAACGACTTTTCTGCAACCTGAGAGACGTTCCCGATTTCACATATAAAGCCATTGTATCCGTCCTCAATTACTTCAGGAATGCCTCCTACATTCGTCCCAATGCTCGGCACGCCGCAAGCCATTGCCTCCAGGGCTACCAATCCAAAGCTTTCTTTTTCTGAAAGCAGCAGCTTAATATCACTAATCGAATAAAGTTCTTCTAAATTATCCTGTTTTCCAAGGAACAGGACTCGATCCTCTAATCCGAGTTCTCTCACCTGTTTGCAAATCACCGTCATTTCAGGTCCGTCCCCAACAAGGAGAAGTTTGGCGGGAATCTCGTTTTGTATAAGGTTGAATGCAGCTACAACATCTGTTACCCTTTTCACGCCGCGAAAGTTGGAAACATGGATAATGACCTTTTCATAGTCTTTAATTCCATATTCATTTCTAAGATGCTGAGAATCTACCGCCTTATACACTCTCTCGTCTATGAAATTATAGACCGTTTGAATTTCTTTATCCGGTTGGATTAAATCATTGGTTTGTTTCACCAAAGCGGAAGAAACCGCAGTGACCACATCAGACTTTTCAATACCGAAACGAATCGCTTTTGTTAAAGAAGGATCATAACCAAGTACGGTAATATCGGTGCCGTGCAGGGTGGTAACAATCTTTACATCTTTACCAGACATTTGCTTACCCAAAATGGCACAGACTGCATGTGGGATCGCATAATGCACATGAAGAATGTCCAGTTTCTCACGTTCTATAATTTCTGCCATTTTATTCGCCAGTGCTATATCGTAAGGTGGATATTGAAAAACTGAATACTGACTCACTTCCACTTGATGAAAGTATATGTTGTGATACATTTTATTTAACCGAAATGGAATGCTCGAGGTAATAAAGTGAATTTCATGGCCTTTCTCTGCTAATAATTTACCCAGTTCCGTAGCTACTACGCCTGAGCCACCAACGGTGGGATAGCAGGTAATTCCTATTTTCATTTTCATACCATTAATCTCCTAACAAATCATGATGCAATATAAGGGTATTATAGGAGAAGAATCCTTCAGCATATCGTAATCCGGCTTCTTTCCCCATCATTCGCTCCCTTGCTTCAACCGCTTCAATGTACCCTTCTGTCAAAGGAGTAGACACTCCTTCAAATCCTTGGGTAAACTGACTCGAATATGCTTCTAAGCTACGAATCTTCGTATGCATATGTGCCTCGATGTCCACTACAAATTGAGGTTTGTGAAAACCGTTGATCATATAAAAATACAGATTATCCGCTTTATGGGCCGGGCTTGCGGAATGGAACTTCCTAATTCCAGCTGAGAAAAAACCTTCTTTAATCAAGCGTGCCGCATTTCCATGATCAGGATGACGATCCTGATCATATGGAGCAAATACCGCTTTCGGTTTGTGCATTCTGATCACGTTAACCACTTTCTGAATATTTTCATCTGTTATGTAAATTCCCCTATCAGGAATATCCAGGGTTTCTCTCTTGCTGGCACCCAATATGCGTGCAGCTGATCTTGCTTCCTCTTTTCGTAAAGAAACCGTCCCATTTGAAGAAAGTTCTGCCTCTGTCAGATCGCAAATCACAATCTTCTTTCCTTCAGCTGCATATTTTGCAAGGGTGCCGCCCATTCCGATCTCCACATCGTCGGCATGAGCTCCGAATGCAAGGATGTCAACTTGTTGATCCACGTTACTCCTCCTTATCCTTTACCACACTTCGCCACTCGATATCCCCTCTATCCAACCCTTTCACCAGTACTTCAGCTGTTCCCATATTCGTTGCTAATGGGACTGAATATACATCACACAGTCTGATGAGGGCAGATACATCTGGTTCATGGGGTTGAGCTGTTAAAGGATCTCTAAAAAACAGAACAAGATCCATATTATTATTGGCAATATACGAGCCTATTTCCTGGTCTCCTCCCAGGGGACCTGACCGGAAACGATGGACAGATAATCCCGTTTCTTCTCCAATTCTCTTTCCCGTTGTCCCTGTAGCAAAAAGAGCGTGTTTCTCAATTATCGGCTTATAAGCTATTACAAAACGAATCAGATCATCTTTTTTCTTATCATGAGCTATTAATGCGATATTCATAACACTCACCCTTTAATCTAAAATATTTTCCAGCCCGTACACAAGTGTATCCAGCTTCATGACCGTATCAACGGAAACCTTCACTCCAGACATGAAGCTTCCCCTGTTAAAAGAGTCATGACGAATCGATAAAGTCTGACCTTCTGCTCCCAACATCACCTGTTGATGAGCAATCAATCCCGGAAGGCGAACACTATGGATGTGCATGCCGTCAACATTTGCTCCCCTTGCACCTGGATGTGTTTCTTTTTCATCAGGGTGCCCCTGCTGCTTCGATTCTCTCACTTCCCTGATCATTTCGGCTGTCTTAACGGCAGTCCCTGAAGGAGCATCCAGTTTTTGATCGTGATGTAATTCAATGATTTCCACATCGTCAAAATATTTAGCGGCCATCTGGGAAAATTTCATCATGAGCACCGCACCAATCGCAAAATTAGGTGCAATGATACATCCCAATGACTTTGATTCTGCCAGGATCTTTAATTCATTTAATTCTTCTGTAGAAAAACCTGTCGTTCCCACAACTGGTCTAACACCGTATTCGAGGGCTGTTTTCGTATGGTGATAACCCACCTCTGGAGTTGTCAGGTCGATAAGCACATGTGGTGTTTGAGCCTGAAAGCATGTTTCGATATCTGTGTATACCGGTACATCTATATTTACTTCTTGCTTATAATCAATCACACTAATAAGCGTAAAATGTTTCGTATCTCTAACTAACTGAACAGCTTCTTTCCCCATTCTTCCTCTTGGTCCTGCAATAGTTATGTTAATTTGTTCCATCTTCATCCCTACCTTCGATTCTTGTCCAACGATCTTTATCTCTTGTGTTAAATTTATGCATTACACGATTGTGGGCCTCTTCCAGACTAATATCCAGGGAGTTTGCCAAGCAGATGACAACAAACAATAAATCCCCCAGTTCTTCCTCAATCGTTTTTTCTTCTTCTGAATTCTTTTTAGGTTTTTCTCCATAGTAATGATTCACTTCTCTCGCCAGCTCACCAAGTTCCTCAGTGAGCCTCGCAATCATTGCTAGTGGACTGAAGTATCCCTCTTTAAATTGACCTATGTATTGATCTACTTCTTTTTGTAATTGCTCCATCGATTTTTTATTATCCATAGGAAGCCTCACTCCTTCATTATCTCCTATCATGTTAGCTAAATCCTTGCCGTTTGACAAATATTACGTTTGATTTATAAACTCTTCATTGCTAGTTTGTTTCTCTTCTTATATAATGTCTCTGTCAACGAGATAATACGAAGAGAAGGAGGGAATCAAAGATGTTGGGATTACGTTTTAAAAATATACTATTTATCCTGTTGGGGTCAGCCATATTCGCATTTGGTCTTGTCCATTTTAATATCCAAAATAAGCTGGCTGAAGGCGGGTTTACCGGAATAACACTTATCCTTTATTTTTTATTTGACATTGATCCGTCTTACTCCAACCTAGCATTAAATATACCCCTATTTTTCTTAGGATGGAAGCTTCTCGGTAAGAAAGCTTTTTATTATACTGTAATCGGAACCGTTAGTCTTTCTGTATTTCTATGGATTTTCCAAAGATATCAAATGAGGATCAACCTCGAAGGCGATCTGTTTCTGGCAGCATTGTTTGCAGGTGTCTTTATTGGGGTGGGTCTTGGCATCATTTTCAGATATGGCGGTACGACAGGCGGCGTTGATATCATCGCTCGACTCGCCCATAAGTACATAGGATGGAGCATGGGGAAAACGATGTTTATGTTTGACGCCGTCGTCATTGGGGCATCTCTCATTACGTACCTGGAATACAGGGAAGCCATGTATACACTGGTAGCTGTATTCGTTGCGGCAAGGGTCATTGACTTCATGCAGGAAGGGGCATACTCAGCCAGAGGAGCCATGATCATTTCCGATAGCCATGAAGAAATCGCGAGCGTCATCAATGAAAAAATGGATCGGGGAGTAACCATTTTAAGAGGGCATGGTTCGTTTACGAAACAAGAGCGTGAAGTGCTCTACTGCGTGGTTGGTAAAAATGAAATCGTCCGGCTCAAAAATATTATCACGAGCGTCGATCCACACGCCTTCGTCTCCGTCACCGTCGTGCACGACGTACTCGGTGAAGGCTTTACGTTAGATGCAGATAAAAATCCTTTGCATGACTAATAAGTATTCAACCATCTAAATCCATTTTCAGACAAAAAGAAGCTGGGCTCAAAACTAGAGTCCAGCTTCTTCTTTATTTAGAATCAATCGTCACCATTCATCCCGGTAAAGATTAATACAAGTCTAAGTAATTCAATAACCGCAACTGCAGCAGCAGCTACATATGTCATCGCCGCGGCGTTCAATACTTTACGTGCATGCCGTTCTTCTTCATTCCGGATCAGACCAAGTGAAACGATCTGATTCATCGCCCGGGAAGAAGCGTTGAATTCTACAGGAAGGGTGATTAATTGGAACACAACCCCCGCTGCCATCAGAATGATACCAAGTAGGAACATTCCAGTCATTTGAGTGAACATTCCGATCAGTAAGAAGATCCAGGACATATTGGAACCAATATTAGCAACTGGAACCAAAGCATGGCGGAATCGTAAAAATGCATAGCTTTCAGCATCTTGAATCGCATGTCCGACTTCATGGGCCGCCACAGCCGCTCCCGCTACAGAATGTCCATGATAGTTATCAGGTGACAATGCAACCGTTTTGGTAATCGGATTGTAGTGGTCACTTAAAAAACCTCTGCCTTCCACGACCTTCACGTTGTATAGTCCATTGTCGTCGAGAATCCTTCTAGCCATCTCCCTGCCGGTCATACCTGAGGTGGTGGCCACTCTTGAATATTTCTTAAACGTACTCTTTACACGCATTTGAGCTCCGATTGGAATAAGAGCAATGAGTAAAAAGTAAATTAAAAATCCTGCCATTATCGCAATAACCTCCAGATGTTTAGATACCTAAATTTTATAGTGCTAAAAGCGCGCTGTCAATTTTTTTGACGCTCTGACTTTTTTGCTTCCCCTTGTCCTTTATATTTTCTCCAACCTACATAAGATAATGTAGAGACAATGATACTGCCGGTTGATATGATCACCCACCAAAGGGAAGGATCTGCTTCATCCTCTTGTTTATTCTCAAACAGTTTCTCTAGGTCAGTTTCCAAGGATGTTAATTCGGTCATTGTTTCCGTACTTTCCAACACGTCTTGCCGGTAATGATCCAAGTAAGAAATTCTTGCGTCCAGTGCTTGAGCGCGTTCGATCGGAATATCTAATTTAATACTTGGTTGAATAATATTATATTTCGATAAGAACATATTCAATGTGGTATGGTATTCATCTACATTTCCATTTTCCGCTGCCGACTTCACTCCATTAAATGCTTCCATTATCGGGTCTTCCATTTCGACCCACAATGGCTGATATTGACTGCTTAAAGCATCCATCACAAGGCGGAACTTTGTAACGGCGTTCACCTTCTGCTCCATGTCAGCAGAGGTTTGATTAATACTCTCCACTGCCAGATTATGTGAGATGGTGAGAATTCTAAGCTCATCCATTGAAAAAGACCGTTGGGCACTCAAAGCCGCAAATTCATCAGAGAAATAAACCAGTAGATGTTTCGCTTCTTCATATCTTCCAGCCTTTGTCATTTGCAAGGCCTGGTCTGCAACTTCATCAAGCTCGTTCATCGGAGACGTCGACTCTACTGCATTTAATGGGTGAGGTATTAAAATGAGAAAAAAGAACAGCGCGATAAAGAATTGGATAAATTTCATACTTGTCCCCCCTAAAACTACTAGTAAAGTTTATGAAAGGGTGGACAAGAGTAGACCAAAAAACGACTATGGCATCGTATGAATATTTAATCGTTTCGTTTTTTGGGTAAAGTAATAAGCGATTGCGATTGATACAATACTTAACCAGAAAGTGAAATATCCAATATGCTGTATGTACATATACAATCTGGAGTAAACAGGAAACTGCATGTAGACGTAATCGATTATGTCATTATGGATCGTCCAGATTCCACCTGCAACAATATGCCATATCTTGACCCGGTAAAAGGAAGAATACAATATCCCTTGGACCGCCATTGCACCATGTGACGCCATGAGCATATAACCTTCCCAAGGTAAATCACCGGAAACCCACAGTGTTAACAGATTCATGATCACGGCCCATATCCCATATTTAAATAGGGTGATAATGGCTAACACTTCAAATAATGGCCAATTGCGATTCAGTAAAAATGCTACGAGAACGAAACAAAAAAACAGGCTGGCTGTCGGGCTGTCGGGAACAAACACTAAAAATTGCGAGGGAGTATTTCGTAGTTGAGGGATATACCATAGATAACCGTATATTGTTCCAAACAAATTCACAATGAGAAGGAACCATAGAAACGTTTTGTTCTTCAAGATGGACATGATCCAGAACATTTATTTTATCCTCTCTTTCAAGTAGAAAAAAAAGAGCCAACGTAAGCCGGCCCTTTTTCACTATTTATTCTTTTAAACCAGAGATGAATTCAGCCAGTTTATCCAGCTCTTCGTCTGATCCTTTAAATAACCCTGCAGGCATGCCTGGTGGTTTACCGTTTTTGGCAATATCCGCTACTTCTTCAGGTGAGAGGCCAGTTGCAACTAAAGAAGGTCCCGCTCCACCTTGCAGATTTTCACCATGACAGTTAATACAACCATTTTTCTGGTCTGCATAGATTTTATACCCTTCAGATTCTTTATCAATATCCACTTCAGCCTGAATCTTACCTTGTTCCTTCGCTGCTTCCCAATCATGAGTCACAACTGATTCCCAAGTTAAGAAATACGTTGCTGCAAGTGCCAATAACATGAATCCTACTGCGAATGGACGTTTCGTTGGGCGACGTTCAGGTCCTACGTCGATAAATGGAGCAAGTAAAAGCGCTCCAAATGCGATTCCAGGAATAACGAACGCTCCAATAACATTATAAGGTCCAGATGCATATGTGTATTTAAGTAATTGGTATAAGAATAAGAAATACCAGTCAGGTAATGGAATATATCCAGTATCTGTTGGATCGGCAACACGCTCTAACGGTGATGGATGAGCAACCGTTAAACATAGATAACCGATTAGGAAAACAGCTCCAACTAACCATTCTTTTAGTAAGAAGTTTGGCCAGAAAGCCTCTGTTTTTCCAGGGAACTCCGAATAATCTTTAGGAATATTCGGCTTTCTGTCTGCAGGTACACGTGAGTCCCCTACAAACTTCATCCCTTTTCCTCGATGCATAGCGTCCCCCTCCTTCTAATTTAAGGTTTATTAATTTATGTTCGTATCTTATAGTGGTCCTGAAATACCTTGCTTACGAATCATCAGGAAGTGAGCTCCCATAAGTCCAAGCAATGCTGCAGGCAGGAAGAATACATGAATAGCGAAGAATCTTGTTAGTGTTTGTGCACCAATGATAGAAGAATCTCCTGCGAGTAAGATCTTCACTTGCTCACCAATAAATGGTGTAGCAGCTGCGATTTCAATACCAACCTTCGTAGCGAATAGCGCTTTCATATCCCACGGTAATAAGTAACCAGTGAAACCAAGTCCTAACATTACGAAGAAAATAAGTACTCCAACAACCCAGTTCAGTTCACGAGGTTTTTTGTATGCACCTTGGAAGAAGACACGTAGTGTATGTAAGAACATCATTACGATAACCAAACTAGCTCCCCAGTGATGCATTCCACGGACAATTTGTCCAAATGCAACTTCATTTTGCAGGTAGTACACAGATTCCCAAGCGTTTTTAATATCTGGAACATAGTACATTGTCAGGAACATCCCAGATAAAATTTGAATTACGGTAACGAAGAATGTTAATCCACCAAAGCAGTAAACAAACGCTGAAAAGTGATGCGCAGGGTTTACATGTTCAGGTACTTCGTGATCCGCAATATCGCGCCACAAAGGCGTAATGTCCAAACGCTCGTCAACCCAATCATAGATTTTGTTCAGCACAGATTACGCCCCCTTACTTAACATATTTATTTGGTTCAGGTTGTCCAAGGTATAAAATACCGTCTTTTTCTTTTGTTGGATATACATCCAACGGTGCTGTCGGTGGTGTACCAGGAACATTTTTCCCGTTTTTCTCATACAAACCACCATGACAAGGGCAATAGAACTTGTTTGGGTTACTCTTGTCGCCCGCCCAGTTAACAGTACATCCAAGATGCTTACATACTGGTGAAAGAGCAACAACATTTCCTTCTTTGTTCTTATAAACCCATGCAGTTTGTGTTACTTCTGATGTGTACCACGCATCTTTTTGTTCATAAGAGAAATCGACACGTACTGGTTCATTCGTTAACTCTGAAACTTTTTGCTTTGTCGCTTTAAATTCTCCAGCAGCTGAAGTTTTTAATACTGGATCTACAGCAAATCGAACCATCGGCATTAACATTCCTGCCGCCATGAAACCGCCTACACCCGTAAGTGTATAGTTAAGGAATTGACGTCTAGATACACGATGTTTGCTCATCCTTTTCCCCCCTCTATCGTAAGGTAAGTCCATCGGACATATTTCGCACAAATATAAAACTAGGACATAACTATGATATATTAAACTCTATACAAGGTCAATAACTCTCTAATCTAAATGATGGACACAATGTGAAGTTTTTATGAATTTTTTTGCCATTTTTGTACAATCACATTTAAGAGCTGCTTCACTTGATCTTCCATGATGGAATGTTTGTACTGCTCATCTAAATGCTCAAGCGGTATGGAGGGCACCCAAATCAAGCGGTCATGCAAGTCATCCTCTACCTTTTTCCACTCGCTGTCCGATGTCAGAAAGAACGTATGCTTCACTCCACTGTCACTTAAATCCTCGGCCCACTGGGTTAATCTCAAAACCTCGTCCATCCTGGAAGCAGACATTCCATACGTAAATGCCGGCGTCATGATCATTCTACCTTTAAATTGTCTTTCAAGGTGAAAGGTGAGTAGAGTGATAAATTCAGATTGTGCTGCAGAAACTTTGATATCCTTCCCAAAATCAACAGGAACCATCGGAATGACAGCAGTATCTATGTATTCTTTTTCAGATTCAAAGACTTCAATATCTTTTACGTTCCAATTCATTTAAAACCCTCGTTTCGTCTTTCATTTTTCACTTCCCATCATATCACTTTATAACACTCGTTTAAAAGCGATTTCACTTTTTACAATAGTATGCTCCATAAACCTTCATCCTATTTATTTGCATCTGCAAAAAAGCTCGAATGAAGAGATGTACCTTTCTCTTCATTCGAGCTTTTAGCTTAAGCTATTCAATTCTTGAGTTAACTTCTTAAAGGATTTTTCATCTCCGGTATCAAGAGCCTGATCAATGGCCTTTAGCAAACGGTCACGTTGAAAGGTTTGCAAACTGTCTTTAAGGAACTGCTCAGCGACAATCCTGTCTTTTTCATTAATCAATAAATACTTTGGCATAAACGGGTTTTCTTCAAGTACAGCTGCAAATTGATAACTTGAGTTTGCCTTACTGAAGTTCAATTGAATGTAAATATCTTCGTCCTTATTTAAACGAATGTCGTGAAATGACTTTTCTGCATCTGTTGTCATAATATTTTCTTTATAGAAGCGGAATGGCACATCCTCAACACAATGCGTGGACATCACAAGCCCCCTGGGACAGTACTGAGATTCTTCCACAAAATGAACTTTTTTCATTAATTGATCATGACTCATCAGGTAATTTAGTATCCACACACATTCTCTTCTTTTTAGTTGATATCGGTTTAAAAACCAGCGAATAAATTCTTTCTTCTCGTTGACAGAAACAGGGGTGGTCATGGTTTTCCCTCCTCTGCAGAATCCTTTTATAAGGTCCGTTTTCCTTTTGACAATTAAAAACGTTAGCAACTCTAAGGTGTTCTCATGTGCTTACACACCAGTCAAATCCCTTTGTACCACCGACGTCGATTAGTCTTGTAATCTTTCAATTAACTCCTGCCACTCGTCATTTGAAGGATCCATTTCAATCAGGTGTTTATATACTTCTATCGCTTCACCTCTGAGTCCTTCTTCTACTAAAAATTGTCCGTACTCTATTAAAAACTCTTGATGATTCTTAAAGTAAGTATATGCAATACGGTATTGTTTTAATGCATGATTATATTGTTCAAGCCCTTCATAGGCCTTTGCAAGGTCCCAGTTGATTTGAGGCTCTTCTTCCCCTTCAACCGTAAGCATCTGGGCAATTTCCAATACATCATCGAATCGATCCTGTGTAAAAAACAATTTATTAATAACCAAAGCCGCTTCTACATAACCAGGATCTAATGCTAAGGCTTCTCTTAAAAAAGCTTCCGCCTCTTTTTCTAATCCAAGCTTCAAGGAAACCTTCCCACCAAACAAATTCAGTTCCTTGTTGTATTCATCCTGCTTTACGCCTTCTTGTATGGTTTCAAGGCTTTCCTGCAGCATTTCTTCATGTTCATAGGACCTCGCTAATAATAAATACACCGAATGATATTCCGGGTCTAACTCTTTAACGGAAACAAACTTTTCAATGGCTTTTTCGTAGAATCCAGCCTGATATGCGGTAAAGGCATATCCGAACAGGGTATTTATTTCAAGATGATCTTTAAGTGCCTCTTCGTAATGTGTTAAAGCCTCTTCAAAGGCTCCCCCTACACTATAAGCTTCCGCTAATCTTTGATGAACATTTGTACCACCAATCTCACTGGTCCCTTTCTGGATAAGAGTA
Organism: Rossellomorea sp. y25; assembly: GCF_038049935.1. Lineage (NCBI taxonomy): Bacteria > Bacillati > Bacillota > Bacilli > Caryophanales > Bacillaceae > Rossellomorea > Rossellomorea sp. y25. The sequence continues at coordinate 2,790,761 of NZ_CP145886.1, forward strand.
TGATAGTGCCTGATTGCTTCCAGGAACCTGCCTGTTTCAGAATATAATTCCCCCAGGCCAAAATCAATGACGGGCTCATCGGGTAATAACTTCTTGGCTTGTAAAAGCTTTTGTTCACTTACCTCAAATAAGCCTTGGATTTGATATAAATCTGCCAAGAGAAGCAATGCTCTTGGATAGATTGGATCTTCTTCATCTAATTCTGCCAGTTTGTCTATTGCTTCTTCTTCGTTATCCATTTCCACCAGCACTTCTGCAAGTTCAATCAGGAGCTCTCCCTCGCCCGGATAGTACTGGAGGAGATTTTCATACAATTCTTTTGCTTCATCAAGAAACCCTAAATGGTGTAATTCTTCAGCCAGGCTGAATTTCTCTTCATGACTTCCAAATTTCAATGCTTGCTTATACTCTTTCTGTGCTTCTTCCAATTTTCCTTCTTCTAAAGAAGATAACATTCGTTCAGCGTATGACATGGTCAATCCCTTTCTATAAAAAAGCTTATATTCATTTAAATAAAGTAACCCGGTGTTTGAATGATTAGTTCTTCACCCGCCCCGGGATAAAAATAGCCTCTATTATTTAAGTAATAATATTTTCCTTTGTTCATTGTACATTTTAGCACATGATGATCGGTTTGAAATGCTAAGGGCTCAGCACCCTCCCCTTCGACTTTCATATAGAGGTTATAACTTATTTCTCCACCTACTAAAAAATTTCCTCTAAGGGGGTATATTCCAATTTTCTTCAGTTTATCTAATGACATTGGTTCTTTTTGGATAATTTCATTTGAAAGATGAGGGATTTTCTCGATTCTCATCGAATTTTGCCATATTTTAAGATGCTTTATTTTTGTTTTTTTGTCTATGTTTGTCGTAAAAAAAGGGACAAAAGTAATAGGGTAATCATATAAAAAACCTTTGATCCATCCCCAGCGAATTTCTTTGAATGGTTCAATTTCGTCTATATTAATCCAGACGACAGGAATCTTATGTCTTTTGCATGACCGAATAATCGTTGGAGTAATAAGATTTGCGGATGTTTTTAACCCTATCGTGTAGTCAAGGGGACTGTTAAACAAGGAGGTTTTGCGTTCATTTAATTTAGTTTGAAATTCAAATTCGTACTTTAAATCAAATGCCGTTAGCACTGTGGTACACCCTTTATTGATAAATTCATCTACGTAATAATTCTTGATTGAAAGAAATTCCGTCCCTTTAGGTACCTCTAAATCACACATTACAAGTCCGGGAGTCATCATAAAAGATGAAACATCCATCCTCATGTAGCGATAATAAGAAAAGCTGTCTCTTATGGCCGATATTTTATCGTCTTTAACCAGCAAAGAAGTTTGAGTGACTTTGGAATCTTTTACCCAATTCGCATTTTCAATAATATACGTACTCAAATCACCATCACCTTCCTTTATAGACAAGCTATGAAAGAAGTGATGAAATCATGCTATGCATTCATATAAAAGGAGAGGTGAAAGGACTAAACCCCAGTCCAAACACCTCCCTCAAAGAGTTACTGTACATTATTTCTTTATCAGATGATTTATATGCTCAAAGAATGCTGGATACGAAATGTTCACTGCACCCGCTCCTTCAAGATAGACGTCAGAATCCGTTATTAAAGAAGCTACAGCCAGTGTCATACCAATCCTGTGATCACCCCAGGAATGGACCTCACCGCCATGTAATGGCGTTTTCCCTTCAATGATCATCCCGTCCTCTGTTCCTTGAATGTCAGCCCCAATCTTCCCGAGCTCTTGAACAATGGCATCGATACGATTTGTTTCCTTAACTTTTAATTCTTCTGCATCCTTAATGGTTGTCTTCCCCTTTGCCTGGGAAGCTAACAAAGCGATAACAGGAATTTCATCAATTAACGAAGGAATCAGGTCACCCCCAATTTCAATGCCAGTAAGATCAGAAGATTCCACCAGAATATCACCTATCGGTTCTCCATCTTTCGAACTCTCCATTATTTCTATGGATGCCCCCATTTGCTTCATCACTTCTACAATCCCTACACGGGTTTCGTTAAGACCGACATTTTTCAGAAGCACTCTGCTATCAGGTACGATTGCAGCGGCTACCATAAAGAAGGCTGCTGAAGAAATATCTCCTGGGACATAGACTTCAGTCCCTTTCAATACCTGACCGCCCTTTACTTTGATTGTATCTCCATGCCTCTCGATATGACCCCCAAATTCGATGATCATTTTTTCCGTATGATTTCTCGTTTTTTCCGGCTCTACAATTTCAGTTGTTCCTTCAGCCTGAAGTCCTGCTAATAGTAGGGCAGATTTCACCTGTGCACTGGCTACAGGCAATGTATATTGAATCCCTCTAAGGTTACCCCCCCGAATCGACAATGGAGTATAGTTACCTTCCGAACGACCGTCTATTATTGTTCCAAACTTCTTTAATGGTTCCGTCACTCTTTTCATTGGGCGTTTAGCAATCGAGTCATCCCCAATAAGGATTGAATGAAATGGTCTTCCTGCCAAAATCCCCATGATAAGACGAGTCGTGGTACCCGAGTTTCCTACATCCAGGATGTCCTGTGGTTCTGTTAAATGATCCCATCCTTCGCCCGTGACAATTACTTTTTCCTCTGTCACTTTAATGTCTACGCCTAACTTACGGAAGCATTCGATTGTGCTTAAACAATCCTCTCCCATAAGAAAATTATGTATAACCGTTTTTCCTTCAGCGACTGAACCAAACATAACAGCCCGGTGGGAAATAGATTTATCCCCAGGGACCTGCAGTTCTCCATTAAGGCCTTTTTGGGGGTTTATTAATTTCTTCTTTCCTTCCATCCTTATCACCCTTTATCCTAAGAATAATTCATAGCCCGTATTTTCTTTTAAACAGTTTAAAGCTCTTTCTCTATCTTCCAGTGTTTGAAAGCTAATGACTAATACTCCGTAAATATCTTCTCTCGTTTCCAGGATTCTAATGTTTGTTAAGCTTATGTTTTCATGTGCGAGGTAAGCTGTAACTTCAGAAATCACCCCCGGATAATCCGGTACATCAACAAATAGGTCATAGAACGAAGGAATTGCCCCTTTTTCAAGGATTGGGAGATCATCTCGAAAGGTTTTCGCTTCACTAAAGTAATCAAAGATTTTCTGTGAATCGTTCTCTTCGATGATGGTCATTACCTCATCCATCTCTGATTTCCATTGTTCGAGGAGAGAAAGCAACACCGTTCTGTTCTGGAGCGTGATATCCTTCCACATTGTCGGGTTAGACGAGGCAATCCGTGTAATATCACGGAAACCGCCAGCAGCCAGTCGTCGCAAATATGGGTGCTGTACAGATGACTCTTTCGCCTGATGAACAAGAGAAGCGGCTACAATATGTGGAAAGTGACTAATCGTACCCGTTAATTCATCGTGTTCCTTTGGTTCTACGATCAGAAATTTGGCATTAGTACCTTTCAGCCACTTTTGAAGCTCTTCCACTTTTTTGTCAGAAGCATCAGGACTGGGAGTCAGCATATAAAAGGCATTTTCAAATAAGATTTTTTTAGCGGCTGCAACACCGCTTTTATGAGAACCCGCCATTGGATGACCACCAATAAATTGAAAACCTTTTGAAGTCAGCTGCTCGGAACACATCATAATTTGTTCTTTCGTGCTCCCCGTGTCGGTGATTAAAACCGTTTCTTTCAAGGCGAATGATTGAAATTGCTCAATGATCCTTTCAGTTTGAAATACTGGAGTGGAAATGATGATGAGATCCGCTTTTTCAGCAGCAGACTGTAAGGAAAGAGACATTTCATCGATAATTCCCAGTGACCTCGCCAACCTTAATTCTTTATGATTAACATCATGGCCAATGATTTTAGCATCGGGGTGTTCGCTCTTGATACAGAGCGCCAATGATCCTCCGATTAAACCCATGCCAATGACCAATACCGTCCCTTTCATAATTGTCCCCCTCATATGATTTGAAAAAAGTCGGAAAGGGCTCACATAGCGAAGCCCTTCCGACCATCATTTTCCTTCTTACACTCGGTTTTGAAGGACTAAAAACTCCTTCATTTTTTCAATAACCTCTTCGTTTTGTTCATGAGAGCCGACGGTTACCCTTACAGAGTTAGGATACCCCAGAGCCTCTCCGGAACGCACAATGTACCCTTTGCTCATTAAGTATTGAAACACATCATCACCGCTAACACCGAAATCGATTAACACAAAGTTTGCTTGTGATGGAATAAAATGTAGACCGTGTTCCCGGCAGAACTGGTAATACTGTTCCAGCCCTTTACGATTGTGATCCCTGCATTCTCTAATAAACTCCTGGTCTTCAACGGCTGCGGCAGCGGCTCCTTGACCTAAAGCATTATTATTAAACGGTTCACGGATTGGCTCCAATTTCCTAATCACATCTTCATTCGCAATTCCGAATCCTACTCTAAAGCCTGCTAATCCGTATGCCTTTGAGAAAGTACGTGTAATTAATAATTGAGGGTACGATTTTAATAATTCCAATGAATCATAGTAATCCTCGGCCACAACATATTCATAATAGGCTTCATCCAATACGACTAATACATGTGCAGGAACAGCATCCAGAAATGAAATTAGCTCTTCACTGCGAATATATTCCCCTGTTGGATTGTTTGGTGAACAAAGCCAAACGACTGAGGTAGTTTCATCAATTTCAGCAAGCATTTTGGTTAACTGATGTTTACCAGCCGGATCAAGGGGAACTTCCCTTATCTCCGCTCCTTCAACAATGGCATTGTGCTTATACTGAGGGAAGGTCGGTGTAGCCATCACCGTGCTCTTATCACCGTCTAATAAAGCTCTTGATATGATCTCAATCACTTCATCTGAACCATTCCCGAACAGTAATTGTCCAGGGCCCACAGATAGCTGTTCAGCCACCTTCATACGCAATTCTTTCGCGTAGCCGTCGGGATAAATGGCATGTGAAAAAGCGTTTGTTTTTAAAAAGGTTTCCACCTTCTTTGAGCATCCAAATGGATTTTCATTTGAAGCAAGCTTCACTACTTTCTCAAGATTGAATAGTTCTTTCACATCATCCATCGTTTTCCCGGGCTGGTATGCTTTAAGATTTTGAATCTGAGATTTCCACTTCATGTTTAACTTCCTTTCAGTCGTTTTCATTAAAGAGAGGCTAGTTATCTTTCAAGTCAGGCCGTAAGCTGACTGCATTTTTCATGTAAATATGTTGAATGTCTTTCTGAGGTGTTGATGTATTATAGTGAATCATCACTCTAATACAGTATGACAATCCATGCGGGACATCCAACTCTTGCATACACATAACGGGTACATATTTCCATTCTTCGAACCTTCTTAATGCTTTAGCCGGAAATACGCTCGTAATATCACTCGTGGCAGAAATAAATACAGATGCAACATCCTCTGCCATAATATTATTATGTAAAATCATTTCCTTTAAGAGACTTTCAGTTGAAAGGAGAACCTCCTTTTCATTATCACAATCCGTTGTAGTGGCGCCTCGAACTCCCCTGATCATTCTTCCACACCCTTTTTCTCCTTTTATTAAAAACTCTCTATTTGTTAGTGCTGGTTTAATTAAATCCAGAGTAGGCTTTACAACTGGCGGATAAACTCATCTGCCCGTCTTAAATCCCCGGCAGATACCTTCACCATTACTGGCTCGCCAATATCCTTCAATAACACAAAAACAGGTTTTCCATATTGGGATTTCTTATCATGTCTCATTCCCTCATATAAAGTGTCAAATGTGATATGAGGCGGAATGTTTAGATTGTAGCCAAGTGTAGTGACCCATTTAATAAATTCTTGTAGATTAAATGAAAGTCCGCAGTACTGTTCACTAAGATACAGAGCAAAGATCATCCCGATCATTACCGATTCACCATGTGTGCGATTTCCGTAGCCGCTGGCACTTTCAACAGCGTGCCCATACGTATGTCCAAAATTTAAAAAAGCTCGTATATTCGACTCTCTTTCGTCCTTTGAAACAATATCCCCTTTTACACGAATCCCTTTCATTAGGGAATCTGTTAAAAATTCCTTATCCATTTTTTCCGGAGAATGGAACGAATTCATTAATTCTTGTAAAAAGGATCGATCGGATAAAAAAGCATGCTTGATCACTTCAGAGAATCCTGATAGCACTTCAGTTCTGGGTAAAGTTGTAAAATAATCTAAATCAAAAAACACACCTTCAGGCTGATAAAACTGCCCTACCATGTTTTTACCCAGGGGATGATTAATCGCAACCTTCCCTCCGACAGCACTATCATGAGCCAGTATCGTTGTAGGGACGCCTATGAATGGGATTCCCCTCATATAGGTGGAAGCGACGAAACCAGCAAGATCACCGATGGCCCCGCCTCCGAATGCTATCACCAGCGACCTTCGATCGACATGATTTTTCAGCCCATGTGTGATGGCATCTTCATAAATGGCGAAGCTTTTCGCGTGTTCGCCTTTAGGAGCCTCATAAGTCGTCACTTCATAAGATTGACTTAAAATCTCTGAGAAAGCTGCTCCATGAAGCTTGTAGACCTCTTTATCAGCAATGATCCATAACTTAGAAATATCAGGAAAGGACTTTTTAATAAAAGAAACAATTTCATTCGTCATTTCTACTCCAATTTTCACTTCATACGTTTTGGAAGCAGTTTGAATGGTTACATGTTTCATTCATTAATACTCCCTTGATTCTTGACGTTGTCTATTGATATCTTCAGAAAGCTTATCGAATTGATCACTGTGAAATTGTTCTACAATAGCAGACGCAAGCTCCCATGCAACTACGGCTTCTGCCACTACGCTGGCAGCAGGTACCGCACAGCTATCCGATCTCTCAATGCTTGCTTTAAATGGTTCCTTCGTTTCAATATCCACGCTTTGCAATGGTTTATATAGGGTAGGAATGGGCTTCATGACACCTTTTACACGGATCGGCATTCCAGTCGTCATGCCGCCTTCAAAACCGCCTAAACGATTTGTTTTTCGGTAGTACCCTTGTTCTTCACTCCAGGCGATTTCATCGTGAACTTCACTTCCCGGTTTTCGGGCCATTTCAAATCCTAAGCCGAATTCAACCCCTTTGAATGCGTTTATACTCATCACTGCCATGGCAATCTTCGCATCAAGCTTGCGGTCATAATGAACGTAACTTCCAACTCCTGAGGGCATACCTTCTACGATGACTTCCACAACCCCACCAATGGAATCTCCATTTTGTTTCGCCTGATCTATTAAGTCCATCATTTTTTGTGCCGCTTCTTCATCCAGGCATCTTACCGGAGATTCTTCGGTTATATACTTGAGTTCACTGATAGAATCATAGTGTAGTTTCTCTGCTTTAATACCACCTATTTCAAGAACATGACCGACAACCTCGATACCTAATAGCTTTAACAATTTTTTGGCAACGGCTCCTGCCGCCACTCTAACAGTCGTTTCTCTCGCTGAAGACCTTTCTAATACATTCCTCAGGTCCCTATGTCCATATTTCATGCCACCAACGAGATCTGCATGCCCCGGTCTTGGTCTTGAAATCTTTCTCTTTACCTCTTCTTCTTCTCCAGGCTCGAGAGCTTCGATACCCATTACTTTCGTCCAGTGAGTCCAGTCTTTATTCTCCACAACCAGTCCTAAAGGAGATCCCAGAGTATATCCATGTCTAACTCCCCCTACAATGGAGGCCTGATCTTTTTCGATTTGCATTCTTCGACCACGACCATACCCTTTTTGCCTTCTTGCCAGGTTATCATTGATATCCTCTGCTACTAAAGGCATTCCAGCAGGCAGCCCTTCAATGATGGTCGTTAATTGTGGTCCATGTGATTCTCCAGATGTTAAGTATCTCATTTACTTTCCCCCTTCAACTCGTTAAAGAATTATGTACCAATATAACATAGAATTTATGTCATTTCCTAGTCCTTAAGTTTAAAAATTTTCTAACAATCTCTTTCCCTGAGATTAAAAAACGATGTGAACCCACTATATATGAACGCATTAGCTGAATTGTTACTCGAAAGGAACAATTCAGCCGTCCACTATATGCAGATTACATCGTCGTTTTTATATTTTTTTGTAGAAGAATGTGTCTTCTGTTTCAAAGCCATATTGAGAAGGGTTAAAGATTTGTTCTGTACTTCCTACAAATAGTACGCCGCCAGTTTTTAGTGAAGCATTGAATTTTTTATATAAGATGTTTTTTGCTTCTTCTGTAAAATAAATTAACACATTTCTGCAAACGATCAAGTCATAGTTCTCCTCAAACGGGTCAACCAAAAGGTTCTGTTGCTTAAATGTAACGACTCTCTTAATTTCTTCATTCAGTTTAAAAAAGGGAGGTTCTTGAGTGAAAAATCGGGCTATCATCTCTCTTGGGACCTCATTTAGTGATCGCTCTGGATAGATACCGTTCTTCGCTCGCTGAATCGCATTCTTATCAATGTCTGTAGCGTTGATGCATATTTGAGAAAGGGGTATGTACCTTGACAGCATCATCGCAAGGGTGTAGGGCTCTTCCCCGGTAGAACAGGCTGCACTCCAGACTTTAAGGGTTTTCTGTTCACGTAACAGTCTCGGTAAAATTTTCTTCTCAAGTACTTCCCACCGCTTATAGTTGCGGTAGAACTCTGTAACGTTAATCGTCATCCGATCCAGGAATTCTTCCATTTCCTCTCTGTCCCGTGTCATGCTACTGAAGAACTCTTGAAAACTTCCGTATCCCCTCTTTTCGTATAGGGCCGTTAATCTCCGCTTCATTTGGGCTTCTTTGTAAAGGGATAAATCAATTCCCGTTTTGCGTTTTATCCCCTGTATAAATTCATTATAATCATTGGACATAGGATTCACTCTCTTTGCACCTTTTAAGTATATATCTATATTAACTATATCGAACATTCATGAGAAAAGTTAATCCAACAAGCAAAAAAAAGCAAGTCGTCTTAAACGACTTGCTTTTCTAAATATTGTACGAAGATTAATAAACCCACTCATTCATTAACTTAGAATATTCAATTAGTTCCTCTTCTTTAAAGAATAATGCGATTTCTCTAACAGCGCTTTCAGCAGAGTCAGATCCATGGATGATATTCTTTCCGACTGTTAAGCCGTAGTCACCTCGGATTGTACCAAGAGCAGCATCCTTAGGATTTGTAGCGCCCATCATTCCACGAGCTGTGGTGATGACGTTTTCACCTTGCCAAACCATCGCAAACACAGGTCCAGAAGTAATGAAGTCAACAAGTTCTCCAAAGAATGGTCTTTCCTTGTGCTCACCGTAATGCTCTTCAGCTAGCTCATTTGAAATACTCATAAGCTTTGCTCCAACTAATTGAAAGCCCTTTTTTTCGAAACGTGATACGATATCACCGATTAACCCTCTTTGTACGCCGTCCGGCTTTACCATTAAAAATGTCTTTTCCATCTTCCCCACTCCTAAATATGTATGTATAGAAGTCCTAAGGACATCCCACGAAAATAGTAACACTGATTGGGGTTTTTGGCAACGTTTCCATTTTAAATTTTCTTAATATTTTCTCTTACCAATAAAGTTTGCAATATTTTTTAATGTTTTCTTCACACGGTTGTAAGGGAGATGATTCAGATCTTCCAACGCCCTGTCCAAATACATTCTACTAAGCTGATGGGATCGATCTATCGCATCGGTCGCCAAGATGGACGAAATGATTTCTTTCATCTCTTCTGGAGAAGTATATTCAGTCACTCTTTCAATCTTTGTTTTAAGTTCAGGTTTTTCCATTGCATATAAAATCGGCAGGGTGATATTCCCTTGCCAAAGGTCACTGCCAGCAGGCTTTCCAAGTTCTTCCTCACTTGCTGTAAGATCTAATATATCATCTGTAATCTGAAAGCTCATCCCCACATTATAACCAAAGCGATATAGGCGTCGATGGATTTCTGCAGGAGCCCCTGAAGAGATAGCACCAATCTGGCAGCTTACAGCAATAAGCAGAGCCGTTTTACGTTTGATTCTGAGCAGGTAATCTCTCAGGTTTTGATCAAATCGATATTTATCTTTTATTTGAGCGATTTCACCCTTACACACTTCAACAATGGTGTGAGAAAGTATTTGATGCGCTTCAGGTGCTTTAATATTCGTCATATACTCAAGAGCGCGTGCAAAGATGTAATCCCCGGTATACATGGCGATACGATTGTCCCATTGAGCTTTAATCGTTGGCTTTCCTCTTCTTAACTCTGCATCATCAATCACGTCATCGTGAACAAGGGATGCCATATGAATTAACTCCAAAGCCACTGCTACATTTTTCACAATGTTAATATCATATTGTCCGAATTTTGCAGACAGCAAGACGAAAACAGGTCGGATTCTTTTACCACCTGCTTGTAGAAGGTGAAGGGACGCCTCTTGTAAAAGTTGTGATTCTGACTCAATCGCAACTTCAAGTTCCTTTTCAATTTCATCTATATCCGTTTTTAGAAACGAATACATACTGTTTAGCTTCATAGTTTTTCCACCTAATTTACGAATTTCTTACTTTCTGCCTGAATGCATAGCAGCCACTCCGCCACTATAGGGTTTCACGTGTATATCTTTAAATCCGGCTTCTTCAAACATCTTTGCAAGCTCTTTCATCCCCGGAAAATCTCTTGCCGATTCCTGTAACCAGGAGTATTCAGTAAAGCTCTTAGCAAAAATCTTTCCAAACACCGGCATCACAAAGCGAAAATACAAGTAATACATCTGCTTGAATCCGAACATGGTTGGTTGAGAGGTTTCAAGACATACAGCCATTCCACCAGGTTTTACCACACGATTCATTTCTTTCAAAACATGGAGGTAGTCGGGTACATTTCGTAAGCCGAACCCGATTGTTACATAATCAAACGTGTTATCGTCAAATGGCAGCTCCATAGCATTGCCGTGAATGAGCTCGATATTGTTCAGGTGGGAATGTTCTACTTTCTCCCGGCCGATCGAGAGCATATTTTGACTGAAATCCAGCCCCACTACCTTGCCCGTTTCTCCGACTTTTTCTCCTATAGCTAACGTCCAATCCGCGGTTCCACAGCAAACGTCCAGAGCCTTTGAGCCCGGCTCCACATTCATATGTTTCATGGTGTCTTTTCTCCACTTTTTATGCTGCTGGAAACTAATTACCGAATTCATCTTATCATAATTGGAATATATTTTTTCAAATACTCCGTGGACTTTTTGTTCTTTGGACTGCTGCATTTCGATTTACCCTTCTTCCGCATATAGTTTGGTCATAGGTTCAGGCTCAGCATAAGGCAATAGCTCTACAATCAACTTTTTAAAATATGGTGTTACCGGTTCTATGTTCTCTAACTGAGTTTGAATTGTTTTCTTCGTTGACGCGATTAATTTATCCAGCTTTGAAAGCAAATGTCTGGACTCTTCCTTCGTTAGCTTTAAAGACGGTGTTTCACTGCATGAATCGTTTGTTAAAGTCGACAGCGCTTTTATGAAGCTCGTATTCTGTGCATGCTCAATACAAATTCTCTCTTGGACAAGCTTCTTGTATAAAAGGGCTTGCTCAACAATCATGCTCCATTTGTCATCTTCAAAAAAACGAAAGAAGTTTGAAACGATCGCTGATTCTCTTGTCTTTAAGCTTGCCATTAGCTCATCAAGATTTTGATGTTCCTCTTTGTAGATGGAAATTTTGCTTTCGTTAATCTCTTTAATCGCTTTCGCTAAAGTCGCGATAAGGTCCACATCATCTGTGTCAGCAAGGATTTTGTAATAAAGGCTGCTAAAGTATACTCCTGCAAGAACCGTAAGCTGCCTCTCTTTCAATGGATCAAGCTCAGAGATTGTAACCTTTTCATGGGTATCAAGGGCTATCTGCAATAACATGGCAGTCGAAATCCATTGTACAACTTCTTTATTCAAGGTCCGTCCCCCACTTACAAAAGGAAGGAGCAGGAAATAAATCCGGTCCCGATCAATGTATGGTTGATCGATGTATTCCTTTAAATAAGAGTGATGTAACTGCTCTTCTATGTATTGATGAATGATATTCGCTTGATGGTTACAATCAATGAATTTCATACCCTATAATCCCCATTTCTACTATGTATCGGTCTAAAAATTTCAGCATTAAATATTATACCATAAAATCTTCAACAATAGGGAATCCGACTTGCCCCTTTATAATCCTGTGTATAACAAAGGGGACGACTACGAAGGTCACATCTTCTTAGTCAGTCCCACCCGGTTCTCCTCTGGAACGAACATTCTCAGAGTATTATTTCTTGTTATCACTTTCTACTTCACCGTAGCTTGTGACGATGGTCGCTTTCCCTCTAACTTTAATCGCAGAGGTATGATCCGTAAACTGAGCAATCATGACTTCACCTTTATCAAGCTTTTCAGAATGATGGAACCGGGTATCCGTTCCCCTCGTCAGCCCGATCACATTCACACCATCTTCAATCGCTTTAATCACAATATAATCATTTGAATTCGTCATTGGCCCACTCCTAATTCTTTATAAAAGAAAGAACTTCGCTGCGTGCTTGAGAGTTATCTTTAAACGAGCCTCTTACAGCTGTTGTCACTGTACTTGATCCAGGCTTCTTCACGCCTCTCATTGTCATGCACATATGCTCCGCTTCAACCACTACCATGGCACCATGGGGCTCCAGGGTTTCCATGATGGTATCCGCCACTGTGGACGTGATTCTTTCTTGAAGCTGAGGACGTTTCGCAACAGATTCAACTGCTCTGGCCAGTTTACTTAAGCCCGCCACTCGACCGTCTCGTGGAATATACGCAACATGAGCTTTACCGTAGAAAGGAACCAAGTGATGCTCGCACATTGAGTAAAAAGGAATTTCCTTCACCAGCACAAGCTCTTCATGCTCTTCACTGAATATTGTTTCAAAGTATTCTTTCGGATCGTGATCAATTCCGGAAAATACTTCTGCATACATCTTCGCCACGCGTTTAGGCGTATCTAATAAACCTTCTCTATTAGGATTCTCTCCAATAGCTTCTAAAATTAATCGAACTGCTTCTTCTATTTGGCCGTGATTGACTTGTGCCATTATGTTGTCCTCCTAAAATAACTTAAAGAAATAGTAACATTGTTAATATTAGCACAAGCCCATAATGTCATCAAAGACTAGTGCTTTAGAAGTTTTATAATATTATAAAACAGTCTATAAAGGAATATGATTCGTGCATATTTTCAGTTAGGAGAAACCATACTAAAAATGAGAAGCAAAAAAGGCCGCATAAATATGCGGCCTTTCTGATACGCTCAAAGTATGTAATTATTTTACAGCTTCTTTAAGCGCTTTACCTGGTTTGAAAGCAGGTACTTTGCTTGCTGAGATTTCGATCTCTTCACCTGTTTGTGGGTTGCGACCTTTACGGGCTGCACGCTCACGTACTTCGAAGTTACCGAATCCGATTAATTGTACTTTATCACCGTTTGCAAGTGAGTTTTGAATTGTATCGAAAACAGCGTCAACCGCTTTTGTAGCGTCCTTCTTAGATAGCTCAGCAGCTTCTGCAACAGCATTGATAAGTTCTGTCTTGTTCATGCCATTCACCTCCTCCCAAGGAAATGTCTCAGTCATGATTCATTTACTTTAATATCATTAGTAAACAAGTTTAGCGGATTCTATACATAAAGTGTAGAAAAAACGCTTGAAAACGTTGCTGAATCAATATTCAACAACAATTCTGTTAAAAGATTATCACAATAGATTAACCTTAGCAAGAATAAATCAAGAAATAATGGGAATCTTTTCTTATTTGAAACACAAATGTAATAGAATCCCTGTCTAGCCCTTTATTCTTGCCGTCTATTCAACCTATCACTTCTTTCCAATGACTGCAACTAATACCCTCACCCATCAGGTACTCTATCTTACTTCCCAACCTGATTACCCTCTAAACATTCACGAGATCTTTTTATTTTTGAATAAACCAATTTAACTTTTACTTTTTACTTTGGATAAATACACTACAAACCCTTTATCATTAAGGGTTTATACGTATTAAAAGGCTAATTCCCATGTCATTACACACCCATTATATCAAGGAGAAATTCATAAATATTCATTTCAAAAACCAGGCTCACAAATAAGATATACACAGCAATATCATGTTTGGAAATAGAAGAAACAAGAAGTTCAAGTTCTCCTATTTCATTCAATTTTTTTGTCCCCAATCTTTTATGACATTCAATTTTCCACAAAAAAAAGACCTTCCGAGGAAGGCCACACGATTTATAAGATTATGGCGATTAATCCACCCGATCCTTCATTTATGATTCTTTCCAGCGTATCCTTCAGTTTATACCTTGCATTTTCGGGCATTAAAGATAGTTTCGCTTGAATCCCTTCCCTCACGATGGAGCTTAAGCTTCTTCCGAAGATGTCAGAATTCCAAATGGAAAGTGGATCATCTTCAAAATCTTGCATTAAGTAGCGCACTAGTTCTTCGCTCTGTTTTTCTGTACCTATAATCGGTTCAAACTTAGACTGTACATCCACCTTAATCATGTGTATGGATGGTGCTACTGCTTTTAAGCTGACTCCAAACCTGGATCCCTGCCTGATGATTTCCGGCTCATCCAGGCTCATATCATTTAATGACGGGGCTGCAATGCCATATCCCGTCTGTTTCACCATCCTTAATGCGTCAGAAATCTGATCGTATTCCGCTTTCGCATGTGCGAAATCCTGCATTAATTCAAGGAGGTGATCTTTTCCGCGAATTTCCACACCGACAATCTCCTTCAGGACTTCATCGTACAGCTCATCCGGAGCGTACAGGTCGATTTCCGCAATCCCTTGACCCATATCGATTCCAGCAAGTCCTGCACGTTCAATATGATCAAATTCACTGAAGTAGTGAACAACACGATCTACGTCCCTCAGTCGTTTAATATCCTTAACGGTTTCTTTCACGGCTTCCTGATAGTTCTGTCGTAGCCAGTGCTCTTCTTTCAGAACCATGACCCAGCTTGGAAGGTTCACATTCACTTCAAGTACCGGGAATTCAAATAGTGCTTCTCTAAGCACGTTGAGAACGTCTGAGTCCCTCATGCTCTCCACACTCATGGCCAAAACTGGAATGTCATACTTATCCTGAAGTTTCACTCTTAGGTCTTCTGTCTCAGGTGCATGAGGTCTTGCCGAGTTGATGACCATGATAAATGGTTTACCCACTTCTTTCAGTTCCTCAATGACCCTTTCTTCCGCTTGGATGTAATCTCCTCTGCCAATTTCACCGATAGAGCCATCTGTTGTCACAACAACTCCGATCGTGGAATGTTCCTGGATGACTTTACGCGTACCGATCTCGGCCGCTTCATGGAACGGAATAGGCTCTTCATACCAAGGTGTATTGATCATTCTGGGTCCATTTTCATCCTCATACCCTTTAGCACCCGGGACCGTATATCCCACACAATCTACCAATCTCACATTCACTTCGAGGCCTTCATCCACGTGAACGGAAATGGCTTGATTCGGAACAAACTTCGGTTCAGTCGTCATGATGGTCTTGCCTGCAGCGCTTTGAGGTAATTCATCCTGCGCTCTTGCACGTTCTGATTCACTGGCGATGTTAGGAAGGACCACAAGTTCCATGAACTTCTTGATGAATGTTGATTTACCTGTTCTGACTGCTCCCACCACACCTAAATAGATATCTCCGCCTGTTCTTTCGGCAATGTCCTTAAATAGATCGACTCTTTCCAAGAGATTCCCTCCCATCTTATATTCCAGGGATGTTTCATCCGTGTATTCTGTCTCACATTCTATATTTATGATGTTGTCCCAATGACTTATGACTATTAATATGCTATTTTTCCCCCCTTATGATTAAAAGTATAAAAATTTATTATGTCTGAGCATTTATGATCATTAGTTTTGATGAAATTTCCCTATAAAGGATGACATAAAAATAATAACCCTTCTCTTACAATATATTTTGTAAGAGAAGGGTTATGCCTATTTTGTCATAAAGACAGGTTCGTTATTTTCATCCACCGTATAGGGTAAAGAATATGCCGGAACAAAAAAGGTGTCCTCGACAAGTAAATTCCTGATATCCACACCAGGTTCAAGTTCTTTATCACTGGTTTCAATCTGTTCAAATAAGTCCATTGAGTAATCTACAAAAATTTCACCATCCCCATTAATGACAAGGGGAAGATTTTTGTTTGAATAAGGGCTATTCACATACACTTCACCATCATAACCCAGTTCTTTATAATTTAATGTATACACATTATTGGCTACTTCTTCTTTAAATGGCGGATAGCCTTGAGCTTCAATTCTGATTTTCAATTCTCTTATTTGTTCTGCTAGCCTAAGGTCGAAAATCTTGACTTGAGGATTTTCCTCCACGTTTATCAGCACATATTGAAAAATCCCACCGTTTTCAAAAGCATTCCCTGGAATCTCTGCTAGGTACTGGGGTGAAAGCTTTCTGAAGTCAATCGGATACTTCTGATAAATGGGAGTATCCTGATCTCTGGTCTTAATTGGAAGTAACCCATCATTGTCCTTTTGATAGGTTTCTACCGCATCTTGTACAGCTTTCACCTGCGTTTCATAAGGGATCTGATTCTGACTAAGCTTTTCCTCAGGGTACATACATCCAGAAAGAATACTCATAGTAAAAATAAGAAGAAATGCAATTAAACCTAAGCGTTTCAATCTAAAAACGTCCTTTCAATCGGACAGCAACCTAATTGGTCGGTCCACTAAATACAATATAAATCATCATAAGTCCACCAGCAATCATCAGTATGTAGGCCATGAATGCTGTTATAAAACGCAAGAATTTTTGTTTGATTTTATACCGGCTAAAATAGATCGTTAATATAGCAAAAAACATGAATCCCATAGATGCAAACGAAATCCACATCTTCATCATCGAACTCAAAGTACATCCCTCCTGTTATCGAATGTATTATATCATAAGATTTTTATAAAGGACTAGAAAAGAATGGTTGTTCATCAATCTGTTACAAACCGATAGAGAGACTTACCCTGCTCGATAACATCCTTTAGCAGAACTTTTCAAAAAAAAAGAGCCTCTCAAGTATTTCATCATCGTTTGATGTTAAAATACTTGAGCTGCTCTAAACAAAGGGAGACCTACCCATCCATAGGCAAAGCTGTATATATTCATCACAGTGTATGCAACAGTATCAAGGTTCGCATCCTCGAATGCCTATTATTCCAAGATTAATTCAATGTTTACGAAAGAAATTTCCACTTCTTTATATATCATTGTCCTTGAAAGATGATAAGGCATCCCATGGTAAAAGAATCAGCTTAATTTAACCGCTCACCGAGAATATTCACAAGGTCTTCCATTTCGTTTGTCTTGACACGACCCATTAAGTGGTCAACCGCTTCTTTCGCTTCTACCTTATTAAAGAGCACATCATATAAAGCATTGGTAATCGGCATCTTCACTTCATACTTTTCTGCCAGCTGGTGAGCCGCTTTGGTCGTCCGTACACCTTCTACAACCATCCCCATATTATCCAGGACCTCATCAAGGTTATGACCCTTACCAAGCATGTTTCCCGCTCTCCAGTTTCTAGAGTGTACACTTGTACACGTAACGATCAAATCACCGATACCGGTTAAACCTGAAAACGTTAATGGGTTAGCTCCCATCTTAGTTCCTAAACGGGCTATTTCTGCCAGTCCTCTTGTAATAAGAGCCGCTTTTGCATTATCTCCATATCCTAAGCCGTCTGTAATTCCGGCTGCAAGGGCAATGATATTCTTTAAGGCCCCACCGATTTCAACCCCGAGCATATCCGGATTCGTATACACACGAAAATTCATGTTCATAAATAAGTCTTGAATCTCTTCAGCTGCCTTCATATCCTTAGAGGAAACGGTCACGGTCGTTGGGTGTCTCAGACTCACTTCTTCTGCGTGACTAGGCCCGGACAGTACCACCACTGTATGTAATTTAGCAGGATCCATTTCATCTTCGATCATCTCTGAGATTCTTAGAAGGGAATCAGGTTCAATTCCCTTACTAACATGAACAACGGTTAATGGTGCACTTTGAACCTCTTGAATCTGCCCTAATACTCCGCGAATCGCCTTCGTTGGAACAGCCAGGATAATGGTATCAACGCTATCTAAAGACTCTTTAAGATCGTGATACCCTTTGATAGATTCTGGAAGTTTAATCTCTTTCAAGTACTTTTGGTTGGTATGCTGAGTATTAATTTCATCGATCTGTTCTTTTTTGTGTCCCCATAATCTTACTTCCAAGCCATTATCAGCCAGGACCATAGCAAGAGCCGTACCCCAGCTTCCTGCTCCAACGACAGTTACTTTCTTTGAATTTCTCATTTTTACACCCACCTTATTATTTTCTTGCGCGAGCAATAATACGAATAGGAGTTCCTTCAAATCCAAATGCATCACGGATTCTATTTTCCAAGAATCGTTCGTATGAGAAGTGCATTAATTCAGGATCATTAACAAATACCACAAAAGTCGGTGGTTTGACAGCTACTTGCGTCGCATAGTAGATCCGGAGTCTCTTACCATTATCTGTAGGAGTCGGATTCATTGCTACTGCATCCATGACCACTTCATTCAACACGCTCGATTGCACTCGCAGAGCGTGATTTTCACTCGCCATATTAATGATCGGAAGTAGTGTATGGATCCGTCTCTTCGTTTTAGCAGACAGGAAAACGATCGGAGCATAATCAAGGAATTGAAAATGTTCGCGGATATTCTTTTCCCATTTATTCATGGTTTTCTCGTCTTTTTCAACGGCATCCCATTTGTTCACGACGATCACGACTGCCCGACCTGCATCATGAGCATACCCGGCAATTTTCTTATCCTGCTCGATAATCCCTTCTTCTCCATCAATGACAGATAAGACGACATCGGAACGTTCGATTGCTCTAAGTGCTCTTAACACACTGTATTTTTCAGTGGTTTCATATACTTTACCTTTTTTCCTCATCCCTGCAGTATCAATGATGACATAATCCTGTCCATCATAAGTGTAGGAGGAATCAATCGCATCTCTTGTAGTTCCAGCAACGTTACTCACAATCACACGCTCTTCACCTAATAAAGCATTGACTAAGGAAGATTTCCCAACGTTTGGTCGACCAATTAATGAAAACTTGATCACATCTTCTGCATAATCCTCTTCTTCTTCATGTTTGAAGTTTTTCACAACCTCATCAAGAAGATCTCCTAAACCAAGTCCATGTGAACCAGAAATTGGATACGGCTCACCAAATCCCAAGGCGTAAAAATCATAAATCATTTCTCTCATTTCAGGGTTATCAATCTTATTAATCCCCAGTACGACCGGTTTCTTCGAACGATAAAGGATTTTCGCTACGATTTCATCCGCTGCTGTTACTCCTTCACGTCCATTCGTTAAGAATACGATCACATCCGCCTCATCAATAGCGATTTCAGCCTGCTGTCTGATTTGATCCAGGAATGGTTCATTTCCCAGTTCAATTCCACCTGTATCTATAATGTTAAATTCATGAGTCAGCCACTCAGCAGAACTATATATACGGTCTCTTGTTACACCAGGTACATCTTCAACAATGGATATTCTTTCTCCAACTATTCTATTAAAGATCGTGGACTTCCCAACGTTTGGACGCCCTACGATTGCTACTACTGGTTTTGTCACGTTATTCACCCTTTCTGTAAGAAGGTTGTCCTATTCTTACATTTCCTCTTTTTAGCCATTTCAATCATCTTTATAACTATGAATAAGAAGGACTGGCCCTTAAGGTATTGTTTCCTTATGGGACAGTCCCCCCTAACTTAACTATTTTATCAATAAAAGAATAAACTGGCAATCAATGTTTTACAATGATAAATAGCCCTTCATCCAGTTCATGAGCAATACCATCCAGTATCGCTTCTAAATTTGCACAGATTTTCTGCAATTCTTCATCTGTTTTACAATAAAAGACGCTCGTTCCACTTGGAACCTTTTCAGGGGTTGTCGTAACCGTCGCGAGAATAAACTTCTGAATAGATGTACTCATTCTAATTTACTCCCCTCTTGATTCGCCTTTGATTCAGATGGCATTCTTATCGCATTTTCCAAGGTCGGTACCTGCCCAAGAATGGCAATGGCTTTCTCTACATCCTTTCGCTGCGGAAGGACGAAGACACCTATTCGACCATCGTCCAAATCTCTCTTGGCCAGTGGCGTTAATGCGGGAGTGCCTGAATCTTTAAATATCCCCAACGAAGTAGACATATCATGAAGAATCGCTTGCCTTTGACCAAGGTTCGCTACCGTTGATCTGGCATCGAATGATTTGGGAGAAAGGACAAACCCCATTCCATACTTTAAAATTTCTTCTTGTCTTACCTTTAATCCAATATTCATGATGTAAATATTATCAACGTAAAGTCCGGCCCCATCAAAATGAGGCTTCACATATTCAATCGTTACGATATCCTTTAACCTGCCCCCAGCCATTAGCTTATGTGCAATCACCATACATATCGCACTGATCACCAGCGCTACATAGAAGTTAAAGACAATATAAGCTAAAGTAGCTAAGAGAGAAGTGAAAATAACCAAGTAATTACGGCTTTCAAATGCTACGGCAATCCCTTCAATGTATGTGGCCCCTCTAGGGACAAGTTCATATGCATCTAACTCTGTCAATGTGTTCCTCTCCATATTTCGCACATCCCGAAATTGAGACGCAGCAACGGTCAAGAAAGTAATCGCCGTGAAGTTCTCCTCTAGTAAAGCAGGAATCGCGATGGTGCCTAAGCCAGCAGCAATAAATCCAAGAGCGATATGTATAATCTTCCCATGCAAATAAGTGGGATATTGGCGATAGTCTGTACGCAGCATATAAATTCTGGTTAATGTCCCCACTACTACTCCGAAGATGACCGGATACACATACTCATTCATAGATTTTTCATTTCCCCTTTGTTTGATTGTACTTTGACGTTAAAATACTGATTAATTTCTCCAAACAACTTAATGATTAAAAGGATTCCAGTAGAAATAGCCAGGACATCAAGATAAACAGGGCCACCGATAGGATAAAATAATCCTACCTTCTTTAACGGAATGCTCAGAAAGACTTCTCCAACTATACTACTGCCGGCAATAGCGATCATCCGGAGCACGTATGAAGATGAGCCATAGAAAAGAACACCCAGGAAAGCAAGCGATAGAGCAATGATAAGGTTCCGATCGATAAACATTAGAACAGGATCATAAATAGCCACTAATCCTATGCCTGCATATAGCATTCCCATCGTCAGAATAGCTACATACATATAAAACTTCTCTCTCAAACTAAGAATTCTTAAGTAACGGAAACAAATAAGGCCTATAATAAAAATCGGTGCTGCGACGTCCACAGAACCTACTTTTACACCATATGGAAACACGCATAATAACACTAAACACAAGAATGAATAGCGAAAACGATAGGGGTGCGCCTTATTCATCATAAACGTCGTATAAATCCAAATTCCCCAAAGCAACCATAAATACAGGATCCCATCCACAATCACTCACTCCCTCCTATTATCTACATTATGGAAAATCTTTATGTATCTCATTCATGTATGAATCAACTTTTCAAAGAAAAAATAAGAAAGGGAGGTGTTTACGATGGGTAAAGATCGTCAAGAAAAGAAACTAAAACAAAGCAAACGAGTAGAATCAGACCGAGACCAGGGCCTGCACTACAACGGAGCAACAAGCCTGCAAGGACCGGAAGAAGCCAAAAAGGGGCAAAGGTAACAAGAAAAGCGGAAGGGGCTCGCCCTGGGGCGACAAGCATAAGACGAGTCACCCAGAAAGGCGTTCTTTGCCTTTTTGGGTGACTTGGCTTATGACCTCGAGCCCCAAGCCCCTGTAGCTGGACATCAAGAAAAGCGGAGGCGGCTTGATAGAGGCGACAAGCATAAGACGAAGTCACACGGAAAGGTAGCCTGGGTTGGCCCGACAAGCGTATTTGACTGGAAATCATTTGGACAAACAATAATTCAGCCGAAGTTCTAAATAATCCGGCCGTTTTGAATGATAATCCAGCGGAAATGGCCAGGAATCAGGCCGATTTGAACTAAAATCCAGCCGTTTTATGGGTTAATCCAGCCGTTTTACAAAAATACCCAAAATTCACAACTCAACTCACGCAAGAAAAAAAGAACGAATTCTCAAAAGAGAATTCGTTCTTTTTACTTATTAAACGTTCTTTTGCTATAACTTGCAGGATTCAACCCTCTAACTTCCAGCCAATGAAACACATCCCCTGACAACACGAGTGGAACGCTGTGAAGATCTTCTAGACGCCTACACCCCAGGGCACACATCAGAAACTGAATATCCGTATGAATCTGATTCACTTCATCAATGGAATCCTTTAGACCTGATTCCAGAAGCTGTTTGAGAATGACCCCTGCCATCCCTACAGCAGATGCCCCTAAACCTAGAGACTTAACGATGTCTAAACTATTTTGGATGCCTCCGGAAGCTAGGATTGGTTTCAAGGATGTTGCATGAGTCTCAGCGATCGATATGGCAGTAGGAATCCCCCAATCATCGAAAAATTCCAACATTCGTTTTCTTCGTTGATTTTCGATTTTCGAGAAGTTTGTTCCGCCAAAGCCGCCTACATCGATGGCTGAAATATTTGAGTGGGACAAGGATTCGGCAACCTCTTTACTGATACCAAAACCCGTCTCTTTCACAATGACAGGTACTGAAATACTCCCAGCAATCTCCTGTATTCTTTCAAGAGCGCCTCTGAAATCCCTGTCTCCCTCAGGCATAGTTAATTCTTGTATGACATTTAAGTGAATCTGCAGCGCATCGGCTTCAATCATCTCCACGGCATCTTTTGCCTGTTGAACAGTTGCTTCGCTTCCTAAATTCCCAAAAACCATTCCGTTTGGATTATGTTGGCGAACGACTTTATATGTGTTACGTTCTGAAGGGTCTTTAAGTGCAGACATTTGAGAACCGACAGCTATTGCCAGACCGGTTTCCCGTGCAAGAATCGTTAATTCTTCATTGATTTTAGAAGTTGATTCACCACCGCCGCCTGTCATAGCATTTATGAAAATTGGCGAACTCCAATTAAGTTCGCCAATTTTTGCCTGTAGATGAACGTCATCTACTGCTATATTCGGTAAGCTTTGGTGGACAAAAGCAACTTCATCAAAACCTGTTCTGCGTTGTTGGCCAGTTGATAAAGCGTAATTAATGTGGTCTTGCTTTCTTTGAGCTCTTGTCACAATTCATCACCATTACTTAAGATCTTTTAATTTGTCACCAATCATTTCACCCAATTGGAATCCGGTATTTTCCTCAGGCATTTCGTAATCAGTCACTTCTTCCTCTTTTTCTTCAAGAGATTTGATGCTTAGAGATAAACGTTGATCATTCTCATTTACATCCAATACCTTCACTTGTACTTCTTGGTTTTCCTGTAGGACTTCGTGAGGGGTACCGATATGCTTATGTGAAATTTGAGAGATGTGAACAAGTCCTTCTACACCAGGTAACACTTCTACAAATGCTCCATACGATACTAAGCGTTTTACCACTCCGTCCAGAACACTGCCTTTGGGTGCTTTTTCAGAAATATTACTCCAAGGTCCAGGTAGGGTTTCTTTAATGGATAGAGAAATACGTTCGTTGTCACGATCAACGCTTAATACTTTGACCTGTACTTTCTGACCCTCGGTTACTACGTCTGAAGGCTTCTCAACGTGTTCGTGAGAAAGCTGAGAGATATGAACCAATCCATCTACTCCACCAATGTCTACGAACGCTCCGAAATCTGTAATTCGCTGAACTGTCCCCTCAAGAACAGCACCAGATTCAATATCAGTAAGAAGTTGTTTCTTCTGCTGCTGCTTTTCTGCTTCTACAACAGCGCGGTGTGAGAGGATTAGACGATTTTTCTCCTGATCCAATTCTACAATCTTAAACGTTAAAGTTTTATCCTTATAGTCCGAGAAATCCTCAACATAATAATCTTCCACTAATGATGCAGGAACAAAACCCCTAACCCCAAGATCAACTACAAGTCCGCCCTTTACAACATCTTTCACTTCCGCTTCAAAGACGTCGCCATTTTCAAAGCGAACTTTCATTTCTTCCCATGCTTTTTCAGCATCTACTTTACGTTTAGAAAGAACCAGAAGTTCTTCTTCAACTTTCGTCACGATTAACTCAAGTACATCCCCTTCACTGACTACATCAGAAGCTTTTTCGATATGAAGGCTTGAGAGTTCACTAATTGGAATGATGCCATCCACTTTGCTATCTTGAACGTCAACTAAGACTTGTTTCTCTTCAACCTTAGTAACTGTTCCTTTAACTTTTTCACCGATTTCAAGATTCTTCACTTCAATTCCATTCATGTCTTCCATTATGTACTCCTCCTTAATCCATGACTGCAAAGATTTTGATAATTGCGAGACTTCACAATTTAAAATATTCTTTCTACTAACTTCTAATAAATACTACTTTTTGTCAAGCGAGAAAGCTCATATTATTGATGCTCGTGTATTAGTTTTTCAATATGCTGCATGATAATCTCGGTCGTCTTCTCTGCATTTAATCTTTCTTCACGAATGCCCTCCATAGGAATAGGGGGGCCGAATACGACTTTTAATTTCTTGAAGGGTTTATAGGGTCCAATGATCGCACATGGTACAACGTAAGCATCGGAACGAAGAGCAAAGAAGCCCGCTCCAGCCAATCCCTTACCAATTTTCCCTGTCTTACTTCTAGTACCCTCCGGGAACAGTCCTAAAACATCCCCTTGTTTAAGAACCTGTAAACCTTTCCGGAGTGCTTCCCGGTCACTCATTCCCCTTTTCACCGGGAATGCCCGTAAATCAGGTAATAGCTTACCTAATACCGGGACACTGAAAAGCTCTTCTTTAGCCATGAACGAAACAGGTCTGGGAGCTGAAATCCCTACCACAGGCGGATCTAAGTTATCAATATGATTGGCACACAATAGGACTCCCCCGTCTTTCGGGAAGTGCTCTAACCCCTGGACCTCGATACGATACAGCGGGGAAAGAATCGATTTAACGAGTCCTTTTGCAAAGGAATACAAGTTCACATTAACCTTTCCTTTCTACTAGCAACATAATTTGATCCACTACTTCTGAAATGGACAGTGAAGTTGTGTCTATTTCAATTGCGTCATCCGCTTTCTTAAGAGGAGCCACTTCTCTTTCTGAATCAATCTTGTCACGGCGAGCGATGTCTTCTTTCAATTGTTCCAAGTCAGAAGGAAACCCTTTCGATACATTTTCTTCATGTCTTCTTTGCGCTCTTTCTTCTACACTCGCTAATAAGAATACTTTAATTTCAGCGTCGGGAATCACATGAGTCCCGATATCTCTTCCGTCCATTACAACAGCACCTTGTTCAGCTAAGTGCTGCTGCCTATTCACCATTTCTTCTCTGACTTGAGAATGAACGGCCACATGAGATACCGAATTGGTAACGGCAGCCTGACGGATTTCATCTGTCACATTTGCTCCATCTAAATATACAATTTGACCATCTTCAGTCGGTTCAAGCTTTATTGTTGTTTGAGACAATAAATTCTTCAACTCATTTTCATCATGCAAGTCTATATTCATTTTCAAAGCTTTATATGTTAATGAACGGTACATCGCCCCAGTATCAATATAAAGATAAGATAATTTACCTGCTACAATTTTCGCTACTGTACTTTTCCCCGCCGCTGCAGGACCATCGATTGCAATTCTTAATTTCTTCAACTAATCCACCTACTTAAATTCCTAATAATTTTCTTACCTATTTTAACATAAATCTCATATCACGTTGAAAGAATCTTTATTCAAAAAAAAGAGCAGGCAATCAATCACCTGCTTTACCCGATAAGGTTTCGACTATTTCACTGTATTCCATTTTCTCCACTCCCTCATAAAAAACAATCTTGTGGAGCTCCGGAAAGATATTTAATTGATGAAAAACAAATTGGACTGCTATTAATAAAATAAAATGGATAATGACTAATTTGATTAATATTCGTTCAACCGATTTAATTGTACTCACCCTTTTCCTATTCATAGAAAAAGTATGTGTAAATAATGGATTTTTATTCAAGCAACCCTTTTTTCCTTAAATTTAGCTGTCGTTCAAAACAATATCTTAGAATAAGCTGTCGTTGATTTTCAGATAAATGTATAAATTCAATACTGGCGATTTGTTTATGATCTTTTTCCCAAACCCGTATGACCTTGCCTTCTATCTCTACATACTGGCATTCACCCGTTTGCATTGGAAGGACGATGATAGTGGATATCTCAGAACCACTTTCAAGGTTCATTCCTTGTCTCACCATTAC
Organism: Rossellomorea sp. y25; assembly: GCF_038049935.1. Classification (NCBI taxonomy): domain Bacteria; kingdom Bacillati; phylum Bacillota; class Bacilli; order Caryophanales; family Bacillaceae; genus Rossellomorea; species Rossellomorea sp. y25. Next base: position 2,817,161 of record NZ_CP145886.1, read on the forward strand.
AGCACAGCCACCTGCACTTATATCCTCTGTTAACGTCGGGTGATAGTGATCATTTATTTTTAAAGAGATATCCGTATTGGCTTCAACACGAACAAACTGCCTTCTTTGTATCTTTACTAAACCTCCCTCACCAGGGTAGTGAAGATGGATCATCGGGATTTTGGATAATTTCCGTCCCATTACTTCTGTTTCAAACATAAGTACCGTTTGCTCATTAACAATGAAACTGGCTTTAAGCTGTGTACCATCAATTAAAAAAATGGCTTTCTCAGTTTTCGTATGAATGGGGTAATCAATATAAATGCCTTCATCGCCAAGCTCAACGACCCGGCACCTATAACGTTCAAATGTATCATTATGGATCGGTTCCAACTGCAATGTGGTACCTGCTTTTATCATAGTCCGAAACTCCCACTTTCAGTTTAAGTATCTTTATTATGGCATGACTTTCATCCCCTTTCCATACCTTTTTATAGCTCTGTTCTGAATTTAATAACACAGGGACGGACCTCCATTTCGGAGGTCCGTCCCTGTCTGCTCATACGACTTCTTCATAAATCGGTTCCGCTTTTCTTAGTTTCTCTACTTTTTCTTCTTCTCCAGTGTTTGCATTGATGAATATTCTAAAGGTATCTTTTCCTAGCATTCCTAAGAATTCGTAGCATAGTACTTCTTCATTTAGATCATTCACAATGACAGATTGACGCTCTTCCATTACTTTAAGGTTAGGGTTGGTCGTTTCTTTCGCTTGTTCCTGAGTAATGGACGGTTCAGCAATCTCTCTGTCATGGTTATTCTTTAAATATTCTTCGGCAGCAAACCCGACGATTTGACCATTATCCAATGCTACCTTTATTTTAACAGAATCCGGATAAATCCTTACACCATCCAGGACTGTCACATATGTGAAAATTCCAATGTTATCATACTGTGCACTTTCAAATAGTTCTAAATTGGAAAAGTCGTTATCTTTCAGGAACGCAGTCGCTTTCTCTGCCGCTTTATTTAAGCTGATTTTAGCATCCTGGACTTCGCGATTGTTGATGTACCAGATTGGATATCCACCTTTTTGAGTAATATCCATGCTTGCATGTGTTTTACCTTTTTCAACCGTAACACTATAAAATTTATAGTCAGAGCCTTTTCCGCTCTTCGTTACTTTTGCATCAATCTTTTCACTTATCCCGGAGTATTTTCTTAAGATTGAAACAGCCTCATCCTTTGAAATCTCTTTCCCTTTTATCTTCTGAAAATTTTGGTCTTTCTTCTCAGTATTCACAAATGTTGTCGTACCAAAATTTGCTTCATCATATCCGGATACATTTTTTTCAACGGTTTTAAAGCCATCGATAATGGTGTTATCAGCCTGTTCATTCCCTGACGCCAAAGCAAGCTCCACATCCATCCATCTCAGGTTGTTCTCCATAACCAGATGTTGAACCTTTCTTAACTGATTCTGAATATCAGCACTTTGTGCATATAAATTTTCAAGTGATTTATATTCTTTATCCGTTAAAGGATTCTTATCTAAATCCCTCACTGCTACTCGGTAGCTGAAATCTCCAATATTACTTAAAAACTCTTCTGTTTTATTAAACGGCAGCAGCGTTAACGGAAGCTGCCCTACATCACTGTGCGCCTGAGAAGTTAATCTCCATATATCGGCAAGTGCCGGAGACAATGATTTCCTTGAATTCATGGCAAGAGTCGAACCTATTTTATCGTGAACCAGATCCACTTGATAAGTTAACTCATGGAACGCTCTTTGATAGTTATTTTCAGCATTGATTAATATCGCATTTTTTTCCTGATGCTCTTGGTATCCCCAGAATGCGGTTCCTGCAACACCAAGGACGAGCACCGTTATTAAAATGACACGTAGCAATGTACTTCACCTCTTTAACTACAGAATATGTGCTTTCCAATTTTCTTAATTTGTGGACGTGACCAAATCCACTTGCTTGTTGCTGTCACAGGGTTAAAGTAATAGAGAGCACTTGAAGAAGGATCCCAGCCGTTTATGGCATCTAAAACCGCTTCTTTCGCTTTTTCATTTGGCGTTAACCATATTTGCCCATCTGCTACGGCTGTAAAGGCACCAGGCTCAAAGATGACCCCCGCCGCTGTATTCGGGAATGCCGAGCTGTCAATTCGATTGAGAATTACCGCTGCTACCGCAACTTGTCCCTCATACGGTTCACCCCGGGCTTCTCCATATACCGCATTTGCCATCAATTGAATGTCGTTTTGTGAAAATCCATTAGGCGTATTCACTGCCGTTGGCTTGGAAGGAGTGGGTGTTGGTTTTGGAGCAGGCTTCTTTTGAGGAGCTGCTTTTCCACCGGATTTTCCGCCTCCAGCCCCGCCACCTCCAGGACCTTTTTGTTTATTTAAATCTGTTCCGCCATAATGAGTGAAGTTGTTGCCTTTTTCAATTTGTTTTTTTACAAATTGCTTGTTATACTTTGAGGCTTTCACCAGTTTTTCTTTCGTTTTCGCTCCTGCCAATCCATCAATAGGAAGTCCGAACTCATATTGAAAGTTTCTTAGAGCCCAATATGTGCCCCACCCAAATACTCCATCAATATCACCGTTATAGTATCCGATATATTGAAGTCTGGATTGCAGTTCGATTACATCCTCACCTGTTGCGCCATGTTGGATTACTTGATTAGAAAAAGCGTCTGCCTTCTCTCCTTCAGATGAAATCATAAAAAGAGAAAACATAAGCACCATGACGACTGAAGTAGAAATCAATTTGAAACGACTATTCATAATGCTTTAACCTCCATATCTTCAATTAACATTAACTCTAGTTTTTGTAGTGGCTCCCATTTTATACAAGTGAATAATAAAAATTAGCAAGCCCATAAGCGGAATCGTCTCGTTAAGAGGCTACAAGCACTTTGATAAGACAATGTAATGTGTCAGCAAAAGCCATGTAAACAATGGAAGTTATAATGGAATGAGGATTACTTCAAACAAATCCGGAATTGAAAGGGAGGTCATGATGGAGGACTATTTAGCAAAGTCATTAGATGAGTGGAAAGAAGATATTTCAGAGGTGTTGGATCAGATTAATACTGATTACGAAGAGATAAAGAAGGAACTGAAGGTGTATTCCTATAAGTACGGCATTACAAAGCAAGTCATTCAATCAACAGTGAATGAGGAAATCATCGAAAATATCAGGGAAATGTATCATAAGCCTTTTGAAGAAAAGTACAATGAACTGAAGGAATACATACGCGAATTGGACGAAAAAAGAAAAGTGTTTCAAATGTTCGTGAATAAAATTGATGAAGTGAAACGAAAGGAAGCACCCAAAACAGACCTGGCAGCTGCTTACAAGTGAATATTAAATGAGACCGCCTTAGCAAAAAGGCGGTTCTTTGTTACCGGGAGTACATAAGAGTATCTGAAAATACAATGTAAAAAAAGACGCTTCAAATAGTAAAGCGTCTTTTAGATAATTTCTTTATCGAATTCAGTACGTGTATATTTCTTTTCTGTTAAACGATGAGCACTTTTCACTTTCTTCAAACCCAGCCACCATAAGAAAAACATAAACGGTACCATAAAATAGACCCAGTTTTTCTCGGCTAAAAAGATGTAATTATATGTTCCATGTAACAGGATGGGCACAGATATCGCAATAAATAGCCACTTATGCCTCTCTTCACTTGAGGAAAACTTTGCTTTTCCTAAGTAATATCCCATAATGACACCGAACAAGGCATGACTTGAAACAGGAAGGATCGCTCTTCCAAATGCATGTTCAACACCGTTTGCAACCAAATACAAAATATTTTCAATAGTAGCGAAACCAAGTGACACACTTGCACCATAAATTATGCCGTCGTATGGTTCATTAAAATCAACATGTTGGAAAATCGCAAACATTAAAATAAACCATTTGAAGAATTCTTCTAAAAGCCCGGAAGAAATGAAAGCCGTCGACCAATTGGAATCAATGATTCCTTCAACTTCTAACACATATTGTAAGAACATAATAGGAAAGGTGATAAGGGCCCCATACATAAAGGTTTTGAACACTAGCGTAATAGGTTCTGCCTCATATTCATCCCGCAAATAAAAGTAACTTAGCAATGCTAATCCTGGTGCTATACCCGCTGATAAAATCACCAGCATAAAAAAGTCCTCTTTTCTTTCTGTTTTCTTAATCGTATCATGTTAATGTAGGAATGGAAACAGGAATTTATTTGGTTGGAGGAATGAATGATGAAGAAAGATATTTTGGTCATACATACAGGCGGTACCATCTCTATGATGGAAGACGAACAGACTGGAGCAGTCACTCCCGGGAAGGAAAATCCCCTTTCGGTACAAACGTCTATCGTATCGAATTTAGCAAATTTAACGGTCTTAGAAGCATTTCATCTGCCTTCCCCCCATATTACAACAGAGCACATGCAGCAATTGAAAGAGATCATTGAAACGAAATATAGGGAAAAATCATTTGACGGTGTCGTCATTACCCACGGAACAGATACGCTCGAAGAAACTGCCTACTTCCTGGATTTAACCCTTTCTCTTCCAGTCTCCCTAGTCGTTACAGGGGCAATGAGATCAAGTAATGAAATTGGAGCGGACGGTCTTTATAACCTCATTTCATCCGTTCGGGTAGCTGCTGATGACAAATCCAAGAACAAAGGGGTTTTAGTCGTCCTGAATGACGAAATTCACTCTGCGAAGAACGTGACCAAAACTCACACAAGCAATGTATCTACCTTTCAAAGTCCACAGTATGGTCCGATCGGCATTGTGACGAAAAGAGGCGTCCTCTTTCATCACCAGCCTACTTCAAATGAATACTATCATGTTTGTGATATTTCAAAGAGAGTGACGCTGATCAAGGCATATGCTGGAATGGACTCTGGCTTATTGATAGCCATTAAAGATTTACAATATGATGGAGTTGTAATCGAAGCATTGGGACAAGGAAATCTCCCACCTGATACGGTCAATGGAATCAATGAGCTGTTAGCTGCAAACATTCCTGTTGTCTTGGTTTCGAGATGCTTTAATGGAATTGTTCAGGATATATACGGCTATTCAGGTGGGGGGAAACAATTGAAAGAAAAAGGGGTTATCTTTTCAAACGGTCTAAACGGACAAAAGGCGAGAATTAAATTAATGGTTGCACTTTCCCAAACCAATGACATTAAAGAATTAGAAACGATTTTCAAAAATTAAGATTGTTCTCCAGCCAGGCTAAATAGATACCCAACAGAAAGGAAAGAGGCTCACATCAGAGCCTCTTTCCTTTTCATCATTTATACTTTTGGGTAAGGGATTCAGAGATTAATCCTCCATGCAAACGGCCATTTTCAATAAAAATTTCATTCGCATTATTCCCAGCAGCTATGACACCTGCAATATAGACGCCCTCTACATTGGTTTCCATCGTTTCGGGATGATAGGAAGGTCTTCCGGTTTCCTTATCAATATCAATCCCCATTTTCGTCAAAAAGCTATGATCCGGGTGATAACCTGTCATCGCAAACACAAAGTCATTCTTGATTTCTTTTTTCTCGCCATTTACATTGTAAATGACAGAGTCATCTGTAATTCCCTCTACGCACGCGTTGAATTCCATCGTTACTTCGCCATTTCTGACAAGTGCATCAAAGTTAGGGAGAATCCAAGGCTTCACGCTCTTTGAGTACTCACTCCCACGGTATAGAACGGTTACTCTTGCCCCCGCTTTATTCAATTCCAGAGCTGCATCGACCGCTGAGTTCTTCCCTCCGATCACAACCACATCTGTGTCAAAAAAGGGATGTGCTTCTTTAAAATAATGGAACACTTTCTCTAAGTCCTCTCCTGGAATCTCTAAAAAATTAGGATGATCATAGTAGCCAGTCGCAATGACAATCGACTTACTTTCATACGTTCCCTTTGAAGTGGAAACCGAAAAACGGTCGCCTTGCTTCTCGACTTTATGAACGGTTTCGAATCGGTTGATTCTTAATTCTTTCCGCTTAGCCACTTCACGATAATACACGAGCGCCTGATTTCTTCTTGGTTTATGTTCTTCGATCACGAAAGGAACCTCACCAATTTCAAGCTTCTCACTTGATGAAAAAAAGGTTTGATGAGTCGGATAGTGATATATGGCATTCACAATATTCCCTTTTTCAATGATTAAAGGGTTGATTCCTTTTTCTTTTAAACTAATAGCAGCAGACAACCCACAAGGTCCTCCACCCACAATAATGCATTCTTCCATTTTCAAATTCAGACACTCCTTCAATTCCTCTATCTGAATGGTGATTTACGTTCGTGCACTTCAGATGTTAAAATATTCTCTACCCAATTATTATGGAATAAGATTGTGTTTAGGTCAAAAGGAAGCACTCACATCTTTTATCCCTGCCTTCAATATTATCTGTAATAACAGCTGAATTTAATGCTATTCAATACTTTTATTAAAAGGTTCTTTTCGTATAGTTTGTTGCTATTGTATAGGAGAAAGTGCTAGTTGATTTCCGCTCCAGGTGCTCGCTTTCCGCGGGGCGTGAGTTGAGCCTCCTTAGGCTTTGCCCTGCGGGGTCTCAACTTTCCCGCTATTCCCGCAGGAGTCGAGCACCTTCCGCTCCAATCAACTTTCTAAGTGTGAGTTTCTTACTATAGACTAATATAAATATCATAATCGTTTAGAATACAGCAATTTTCTGATTGTACAGTAGATTTTAGCTCGTATAGGACAAACTGTTTCTTTCAATTGTTTATTAGCATAAATAAGCTCTGTCACGAAAAACTCTTATACACGGTGAGGGGAACTGTGTAGACTCCGGCGGATTTTGGTCGTGCCGAGACCCCGTTCGGCTAAGCTGAGGAGGCTCGGCCGAACGCTAACTGCAAGCGGAGCAGTTCCCCTCACCATCCAGCATAAGCTGGTTGGAGCCCTGGCAGGTCCTATGCTAGAAAACAACAATCTTTGCCAAAAGAGCCTATTAAAAAGACAAATAAAAAAAAGATGAGATAGCGTCCATCTCATCCCGTTCTTATGAAATTAAATCCAACCTCTGAATCGGCATGCTTCTGCCATTTTTCTAACGCCTACCATATAAGCCGCAAGTCTCATATCGACTCGTCTGGACTGCGAAGTTTCATATACATTATTAAAGGAGTTGACTAGAATCTTTTCCAGCTTTTCTTCCACTTCTTCTTCAGACCAATAGTATCCTTGATTATTTTGTACCCATTCAAAGTAAGAAACCGTTACTCCGCCCGATGAAGCTAATACATCCGGCACTAACAAAATCCCTCGCTCTGTTAAGATTTTTGTCGCTTCTAATGTCGTCGGGCCGTTCGCAGCTTCTACCACAATGCTCGCCCGAATATTGTGAGCATTTTTTTCTGTAATCTGATTCTCAATTGCTGCAGGCACGAGAATGTCACAATCAAGCTCTAATAGTTCTTCATTTGTAATCGTATTATTAAATAATTTCGTAACCGTTCCAAAGCTATCTCGACGATCCAGCAAATAATCGATATCCAAGCCATCCTCGTCATGAAGACCGCCGTAGGCATCAGATATCCCTATCACCTTTGCTCCTGCGTCATGCATAAACTTTGCAAGGAAGCTTCCAGCATTACCGAAGCCTTGAACGACGACTCTCGCCCCTTCAAGCTTTATCCCTTTTTTCTTGGCTGCTTCATGGATACAAATGGTCACGCCCTTCGCGGTTGCCGTTTCGCGACCATGAGATCCTCCAAGCACCAATGGTTTCCCTGTAATGAACCCTGGAGAATTGTACTCATCTATTCGGCTGTATTCATCCATCATCCACGCCATGATTTGAGAATTAGTGAAAACATCAGGAGCTGGAATATCTTTAGAAGGCCCTACAATTTGGCTGATCGCGCGTACATAACCACGACTCAACCTCTCTAATTCTCTAAATGACATATCCCGGGGATCACAAATGATTCCCCCTTTACCTCCACCGTACGGAAGGTCTACAATTCCACACTTCAAACTCATCCATATTGAAAGTGCTTTCACTTCTTTCTCTGTAACATTCGGGTGAAAACGGATCCCGCCCTTTGTCGGTCCAACTGCATCATTATGTTGAGCACGGTATCCCGTGAAAACTTTTACTTTCCCATCATCCATCCGGACTGGTATTTTAACTGTTAACATTCTTACAGGTTCTTTTAATAATTCAAATACTTCTTGTGAATACCCCAATTTATCAAGTGCAAGATGAATAACCGTTTGTGTAGATTTCAGTACATCGTGTTGATCAGATGCTTGGTGATTTTCTTTCCCCTTTTCGGCTACCATGTATGTAAACCTCCCAGTATCCTTCACTGTTTAACGGAACCTCGTCCGCTTTCATGACATAGTATACACGTTTGATTTCCTCTTGCAAAGAAGGAAAATAAAAAAAAGAAGATTTTTTTGAAAACGCTATCATAAACGAAAAGCGGAGGCGGCTTGGGCAGACCCGACAAGCATAAGGCGAGACCACCGGAAAGGCGCTCTTTGCCTTTTTGGTGGTCTCGCCTTATGACCTCGAGGGGCTAGCCCCTGGAGCTGGACATATCGAAAAGCGGAAGGGTTTCGCCCTGGGGCGACAAGCATAAGACGAGTAACCCGGAAAGGCGCTCTTTGCCTTTTTGGGTTACTTGGCTTATGACCTCGAGCCCCAAGCCCCTGGAGCTGGACATATCGAAAAGCGGAAGGGGCTCGCCCTGGGGCGACAAGCATAAGACGAGTAACCCGGAAAGGCGCTCTTTGCCTTTTTGGGTTACTTGGCTTATGACCTCGAGCCCCAAGCCCCTGGAGCTGGACATATCGAAAAGCGGAAGGGGCTCGCCCTGGGGCGACAAGCATAAGACGAGTAACCCGGAAAGGCGCTTTTTGCCTTTTTGGGTTGCTTGGCTTATGACCTCGAGCCCCAAGCCCCTGGAGCTGGACATATCGAAAAGCGGAAGGGGCTCGCCCTGGGGCGACAAGCATAAGACGAGTAACCCGGAAAGGCGCTTTTTGCCTTTTTGGGTTGCTTGGCTTATGACCTCGAGCCCCAAGCCCCTGGAGCTGGACATATCGAAATATCGAAAAGCGGAAGGGGCTCGCCCTGGGGCGACAAGCATAAGGCGAACCTGCCGGAAATGCGCTTTTGCCTTTTTGGTAGGTTTGACTTATGACCTCGAGCCTCTAGCCGCCGGAGCTGGACACATCGAAAAGCGGAGGCGGCTTGGGCAGGCCGAGAAGAAATCACAACAACCATCTCAAAAACAAAAAACACTTCCAGGAATCAACCTAAAAGTGCAAAACTTTACCTATTTATCCTATAAATCATAGTAAACCATATATCTAAAGGGGGTGAAGATTCAGTACCACATACCACGATCAAAAATAAAACAGAATTTTTTCAATGGAATCCTTTATTAAAACAGCACGGCCATATTCCATCAGGATATGTTTCGTAGTCTTTGAGTGCTGGCCATATTCAGCGCAAATGGCCTCCAAAATAAAGCTATCGCATTCAAGTAGGTTTTCTATAAGTAAGTAATACTTATTTTCATAATAATAAATACTTAACTGTATAAGACGATTGTTCACTTTGCTCAATTCGTTGATGCGTTTAAGGAGGTTCAGTACATCCTCGAAATCATCAAAGTAGACGAGCACATCATGATCATTCATGGACTTTATGATTCCATTTTCGTCTTCCCAATCAGAAAAGTCATCTTCTGACTCTAACGTGAGGATCATACAAATTTCCTGATCATCGAATGACTCAATCTCCACGGTGATTTCCATTTGCGTTTCAATGCCGAACTTCCCTTGAACTTCGTCCAGCATATCTTCAAAAAGATCATGCCACATATAGGAATCTTTCCATTGGTCTTGTTCAAATAAACCTTTTTGCTCTAACTCTTCCACACTAATGGAAAATTTTATTTTGTTGTCAGAAATTCTTTCGAGCTTCATCTTCGTACCCCCTAGAGTGTGACGATTTATCACCATACTATGTAAAGGGCAGAAAACAGTGCATAATCCACTTATAATTTACTTTTCAGCCATAGTTCCCAATCGGATTTGGATTGTCCGACGATGTGTTCCTGGAATTGCTCTTTCTTATCTCCTGGGAGGTTGTCTACAGCAAACCCGCCAATCCCGATTTCCAGGTCTTCACGCTCATCTTTTAATGTAGTGACTAGAGACAGCAGGTTGTCTGCATTTTCTCGTAAGGTGCAGGAGAAGAATAAAAACTTAGGATTTACTTCGTCAAGAACAATGTCTATATCATTTTCTTTTATACTGGAACCTAAATAGATTACTTCAAAGCCCTTTCTTCTTACATAGAGAGTAAAGATTAATAATCCTAATTCATGCCATTCTCCAGGTCCGCAAACTGCCACTACTTTAGGTAAGATGCCGTTGTGTGGAAACGAGTGCATGATGATGCCGATTCGAGATCTGAGTATCGATGTGGCAAAATGCTCGTGTGCAGTCGTGATTTTGCCGTTCTCCCACAGGTCTCCGATTCTCACCAGTAAACTGCCCAGGATATCAATCACTACTTTATCGATCGTGTAAACAGCAAACGACTGGTTGATTAACTCATGTGCTTTTGTTTCATCAAAGCTTAAGAGTGCTTTTAACAGATCATCTGAGATGCTTTGAGTACGATCCTTTTGTTCAGATGAGGTGATCTCATTTTCTTCCAGCTCTTGTTTGTCAAGCAGTGCAACAGCCTGACTAATGGTAAATCCCTGATTGACCTTTTCAACCAGCCATTTTAATATATTTAAATGCTGTTCAGTGTATAAACGGTGACCCGATTCATTTCGTACAGGAGCAATAATCTGATATCTTCTCTCCCATGCCCTTAATGTACCTGGTTGTATTCCTAAAATTGTGGACACAGCTTTTATATTGTATTTGCCTTCTAACTTCTTATCATTGCTCATAAATAGTCCCCCAAGTAATTCTCTTCTCTCTGAAATTATAATCGAGAAACCCTTTTGTGTAAAATTTGTATAGGTAATGAATAACAAATGTTCATTTCATTCTTTTTCGATTATCATCAAATGGGTTTCTGCCGGAGCTCCCAAGCGTAATGGAAGTGCAGTGGTCCCATAACCGTTACTTACTAATAGGGTGGTCTGCGGGAGTTTTTCAAGTCTTCCTTTTTTATACAGTCCCCAGCCGAACAAGCGAATTTGTCCACCGTGTGTATGACCGCTTAACATCAAATCAATACCTTCTTCTTTTCGTACCTCTCTCACAAGTCCCGGGTCATGACTCACTAAAAGATTAAATTCATCTGGTCTTGTCCTTTTAAGAGCAGATGTGTAGGAAGCTCTTTGCGTACTCGCATCGTCTACTCCAATCATGTTTATCATTCCGTTATGGATCGGCACTTTAACTGAATCATTTACGATTTCAATGATTCCCTTTTGTTTGAATATTTCCTTCAGCCGATTTGTATCCACTTCATAATCATTATTGCCCCAGACAAAATATATCCTACCTAGAGTCAGCAGTTTATCTAAATTTCGTTCAACTCTTGAAAATGGGACTCCTTTTTCTAGAAGATCCCCGCCAATAATGACAAGATCGGTTTTTCCCTTCACTTCTTCAATAATTTCATCTGAAACTTCCCGCTTATGTATATCTGATATAAAAAAGAGGGAAATCGGCTTCGTATCATCAGGAAAGTCCGTAAGCTTCACCTTTTCCATTTTAACAACATTTCGACGTGCTTCATATGACATAAAAAAGAGGAGCATGACTCCCCCTGCTAATAACAAAATAATAAATTCAAGCATTGTGGCCTCCTTGGCGGCGAAAATCTATAGAAATAATACCATAAAAAATGGATAAAAAGGAAAAAATCATTGTTTGCCACATCCCAAAACAACTTAATAAATAGATGATGACTATATGAAAAGGAATGATGAGTAATTCTTTATGTAGTTTACCATTTAATAATCTCAGAATAGAATACAATTCAAATTTAAGTAAATTCCCTTGAACCATCAGTCCCACCATAAAAGCCATCATTGCCGCAAAGAATGGTACAGGATTTAAGACTAACTCAACAATGAACTCTGAGCTATTAAGCAATTCTGCTGCAGGAAACCATTTAATGTATAGATACCCTAAAAGAAACGTGATAAGCAGTTTAGCAATATGATTGATCAAAAAAATCCCTCCCATAAATCTTATGAGAGGGATTTTTTTTCATACAGGGTTTCCGTCAATTATTCATCTTCTTGAATATCCAGGATACGGAACCCTGATTTCTCTAACTTATGAAGGAATTTATCCATATTATCCTTCTTTTCTACCTTTAGTACGATACGTCGCAATAATTTATCGGTTTCATCAAAGGTTACAAGGGATATGACCGATTCCGAGTACTGCTGAATGATATCCCCAAGGCGGGCAATCCTTCCTTCTGTTTCTACAGAAGAAAAGGCGATGCGGACTCCCTTCTGGTCCATCCCGAATGCACTTCTGAATTGATCGAGTACATCAAAGCGGGTAATCAGGCCAAGGAATTTTTTATTTGCCCCTACGACAGGGAGAATCGGGGAATCCTTTAATTCGACCAAAGCATTTTCAAATACATCTTTTTCTGTTATATATTTGTCGGAATCTGCAATAATATCACGCACCTTTCTCTCCTTGAGAAAGGCTTCTTTATCCATTCCTGAAAGAAAGAAGCTCTGATAGATATTGTAACGAGTTGCTACCCCTTTATATTCATCATTCGCCAGGACCGGTACTCCATCAATTTTATGATGCTCCAGTACTGTTAGGGTCTTTTCGATTGAATCATTTTCATCTACCACGTAGCATTTGTGTTTCGGTATCATGGCACTTTTAACAAACATTTGACCACCTCATTATTAATATCCTACCTTTTTAGTATTCAACATTTTCAAAGGATTTCCCTTCATAATTATGAATTTTAATTATTTAACATGTTCTATTTATTTATTTCATATGTTGTTACGAAGGATTTACTTTAAAGGAGGGATTATCATGCATGAATTTTATAAAGCTTATTATCCATATGTAAGTCCATTCGATCCATGTAAGCCGATCACCCGTAAGGTTTATTCAACTCCTCCAAACCTTTACTTAGGTTTTCAGCCTCCCAACTTGGAGCAATATTCACCAAAAGAAGCGCTACAAAAAGGCACTCTTTGGAAAGTGTTTTATGATCCCTACTATAGTCCCTATGAAAAGATGAAGGGAGAGTAAACTGACATGAAACAGCTTCCCCCCCATTATTATGAAGTGCTGGAAGAGTTACAAGCGGTTGATTTCGTGATTCTCGATCTTACGCTATATCTCGATACACACCCAGAAGATTATGATGCAATCTCTCAATATAATATGTACATTAAAACCCGAAAACAAATTAAAAAGAAATTTGAAAAGGAATTTGGTCCTCTGACCAACTATGGATATAGCTATTCCAATTACCCTTGGGACTGGAAGGACGCTCCGTGGCCATGGCAAGTATAAAAAAATAAGGAGGTGCATGACAATGTGGGTTTATGAGAAAAAGCTTCAATATCCTGTTAGAGTGAGTACATGCAATCCTAAATTGGCTAAATTTCTGATTGAGCAATATGGTGGTGCAGATGGAGAACTTGCCGCTGCCCTGAGGTATCTCAATCAACGCTATACCATCCCGGACAAAGTCATCGGATTGTTAACGGATATTGGGACGGAGGAATTTGCTCACTTGGAAATGATCGCCACAATGGTTTATAAATTAATCAAAGATGCAACTCCCCAGCAGATGAAGGACGCTGGACTTGACCCTCATTATGTCAATCATGATGGAGCGATCTTCTATCACAATGCTGCGGGTGTGCCGTTTACTACATCGTATATAGCGGCTAAAGGTGATCCGATCGCTGATTTATATGAGGATATCGCAGCTGAAGAGAAAGCAAGGGCTACCTATCAGTGGATCATTAATATGAGTGACGATCCGGATTTAAATGATGGCTTGCGGTTTTTAAGGGAGCGTGAAATCGTACACTCCCAACGCTTCCGTGAAGCAGTTGAAATACTTAAGGACGAAAGAGATAAAAAGGTGTTCTTTTAATGAATGGGAATGTAGAGTTGGCTCATTTCATCGAGCAAAGGGAGAATGGGCCAATCCTATAAAACTAAGCACCAAAAAACGAGTATCCCATGGACTCGTTTTTTAGTGCTTGCATTTTATCTCACTTACTTCCATGAAATAAGTTAATATCCCATTCTTTTTTCATTTTTTCATACACTTGATGCCTTTTTTTCCACGCTTCTTCTTTCCATAAATCTTTACTTCGATCAATGATTTCACACCTTAATGCATGATATTCTTTTTCTTTTTTCTCTTTTTTTTCATATAAGATTTTCGTAGCACCCCAGAGTCCAACCAACAGCATGGTAATAAATAAATGAAAAGAGCTGGACACAAATACAGAAAACATCTCTGCAAATGAATAAGAATAAGGTCCAAGAACAAATTTCGTCACATAATAGAGAAAAAAGAAGGAAGCAAACAGTGCTGCCCATAAGCTATAGAGGTGTATCACTTTGGCTTTATCGAACTTTTGTTTTTTGTCTATTAAATTATGTAGCATCTGCCCGGTGGCATGATCCGTCCATTCGCCAAAATCGTTTCCAGCATGATTCATTACCATTCTCTCCTTCCCTTCCCTATAGTTTATGAACTTGTCCATATAGATAGAATAGTAGAATAAAAAAAGGACCTTTTTCAGATCCCTTACACATCTATAAGAAAGGACGAATTGTATCTTCACCCAAACATTTGTCTCTGATTGCGGTAAAAGATTATTTCACGGAATTCCACAATGAGTTGATCAAAGATGGTATCCCAGGATTGTTCTTCAGCTATTTGAAGAGCTTTTCGTTTCATATCGGGTAGGCGGTCTTCTTGTAATATTTCCTCGATATGGTGAATAAATGAAGGATATTGATGAGCTTCAGCTATTCTTCCTGTTTGATCATGATCAACGATATTCGTCACTCCCCCTTTATCAGCCACTACAGCTGGTAAACCGGATGCGAGCGCTTCCAATACCACATTACCAAACGTCTCTGAAGCAGAGGGGAAAACGAACAGGTCAGAGGATGCATACACTTCCGCCAATTCATCTCCTGTTACATAACCCGTAAAAACTACATCTTCCAGTTTAGTTTTTTCCATAAGTTCATTTTTCATGGGTCCATCTCCTACAATAACCCACTGAACCTGATCTTTTAATTTTTGGGGAAGATGCTGAATGGTTTTCTCAAGTGTATCTAAGTCCTTTTCAGGCGCCAACCTGCCAACATACAGGAGGATGTATTTCTTGTCAACATTGTATTTCTTCCTTAGTTCAGAACTGCGCCTTTCAGGGGAATAGGTTTGACAATCGACTCCCCTGCCCCATATGGATAAGTCGGTAAAACCCTGCTTTTCTAAATGAAGTTTCGTTTCATTAGAGGGTACAAAAATGCGATCTGCCTGTGAATAAAACCATTTCATGTATTTCCACAATAATGGGTTCACCCACATCATTTTGTAATAATTCAGATACAGATCAAAATGGGTGTGATAAGAGGCTGCAAGGGGAAGATTCATTTTCTTTGCCCCACGGACCCCATACAGGCCCATAGTAAGAGGTGTGGTTACATGAATCAGGGTGGGGGAAAAATCTTTCAATTGCTTTTCAATCGTTTTAGGATTGGCGATAGCTGTTCTGCATTCGGGGTAAAAGAAAAAAGGAAAACTTGTGAAGGAGTGTACATTTGGGTAGGATCCCTTTTTCTCTTGAGGATCGGGAACAAAAACTTTGTATTCAATCCCTCTTTTCTCATAATGATTCGTCAACCTTTTCAACGTTCTTGCTACTCCGTTCACTTGAGGATGATAAGTATCAGAAAACAATGCAACTCGCATGTACACTTCCCCCTTTGTAATTGCCGTGCAATCTGTAAAGTCTATGGGTTTATCAGATAAACAATAGAACCATTAAAGTGGTAGCAAATGCAAGGAATGCTCCTGCCAGTACATCTGAAGGATAATGGACCCCCAGAACTACTCTTGAATATCCAACCAACCAACTTAATGGAAATAGGATCAGAATCGTTGCCGGATACTGAATCATAAAAGGAATCGAAATGGCAAATATTGCGGTTGAGTGACCAGACGGAAATGAATGGTCTTTAAATTCATAGCCGTGAACCATCGCATTTGGTAATGATAGATAAGGACGGATTCTTTTTACCAATTTCTTAATGATGGTCATAAAAATATGACTGATACATAATGAGATCATTGCGACCGTTACGGTTTTCTTCATAGATGTATAGTACTGGCTCAAGAAAAACAGGATCAGAATGGAGGCTACCGTAAGCCTCGCTCCTCCCAAATGAGTAACAATACCGAAGAATGAACGATACAGCTGTTTACTGCCATTAATTCTGTAAAACAACAAATCATCTACTTTTCGAAATCGCGTAATCATTCTGTCCACCAGACCAACCCCTTCTTTGTCTTAAAAGTACTGTCAACTTTATTATATTTTCAGTTTGTAACCCTTCTAATAAATCAATGTAAATATTATTAAAAATTGTTGCAAAGGAATTGTAAATGATAATCGAAGACAAAAAAGGCACTCACCCCAACTGATGTGGGGAGAGTGCTTTTTTATTGGTCTAACGGAATTTCCAATACTTGTCCTGTCTGAATTTCATTATCTTGAATATGATTCCACTCTTTGATACGGTCAACTCCTGATTGTGAATTGTAGTATTTCATCGCAATTCGGAAGAGTGTTTCCTGAGGTTGTACCGTGTGATATACGATCTTGTACATTGGCTGTTCTTCCTTTGTTTCCTCTTTTACTTCTACTTCCGGCTTTTCCTCTACCGTTTCTTGATTAGCGGGTGGAGAAGATGGGGCTTGTTGTTCCTTACCTGCATTAGAAGAAGCAGCCTCTTTAGCCGGTTCTTGTTTATTGTCACCTGTAGAAGGCTCATCTTCTTTTTTGGGATCAGACTCTGTGTCACTCTCTTCGTTATCACTATCTGCCTGATCGTAGCGAACCTCTTCCACGTCATCCACATCTTCAGACATGACCACCAGGGGACCATTTCTATTATCGAAATAAGAATAAATGCTGAACACAGTCAATGGCAAAAGAATAAAAAATAAGAGCAGCATACTAATCAATGGATACTTCATTTTCAATTTGTTCTTATTCTTCTTTTTCTCTCTATGCAGCTCACTTCTGGCTGGGAGAGTCTCTCTTTTTTTGTCTGGCACTTCCGCTGGGACTCGTTCAATTTTTTGCTTTAATCTCGCTGCCTGATCTCGATATGGGTCTTTACTCATGAGACATCCCTTCTTTACTCCCTTGTCTTCCTTTCTTACGCATGTGTAAACCTAGTAAGAAATCGATAACAAAGTGCATAATGATTGTTACCAATAAATTCTCTGTTTGTTCATAAATGAAACCGATCCAAAAGCTAAGCAGGACAATATTAACAATTAAAAACCAGTGAGCCCAATACCTGAAATGAATGAGAGCAAATATAATGCTTGAAATAATTAAGCCAAAGTGAAATTGCAGTACACCTCTGAATAATATTTCTTCACTTATGCTAATGAAAAAAGCCAGTAAAGCAATTTCTCCAATACTTCTATTCGTAAATATTCGTGCATTCACCCCGCCATCATCGTAGTATCTACTCGGTAAATGCTTCATTAATATGATGTCGATGGCCACAATAATTAAGCCGCTTGTTAGTCCAATTGTAAAAATAGATGAGGACATATAGAACTGTTTCCAAAATTCAGACCATGTATCAAATAAAAATATACCTAATCCCAAGGCAATCGTTAATAGTAAAATTTGAGTAAAATACAAATGAAATGTTAACTGCTTCTTGGTAAGCTGTTGTATGATTTCCCCTTGTTTCTGCATCGTTACCACTTATCCTAATAATAATTTTTCCAACCTTTTTTCCCATGATGTTTCTATTGGGGCGACAGCGGTAAAAGGTTGACTCTTGAAATCCTTAAGAGTATAACCGCATTGATCGCAGCAGAAACTATTCTCCTTTTGAAGCACTTCGTCGAAATAATGAAGGAGTCTCTCTCTTCTGCAAGAGCTGACCTGTATCCACTCGATCATTGAAATCAGTTTGTCCTTCTTGTATTGTAAACGATTGTTCCGTATTTGTTTCATTTTTTCTATCAATCTATCATCATTAAGTGCCTGTCCTTGAGTCAGCTCATCTGCATAATAAGTAAGAAATCGATATTGAACCTCTGACAGTTGCAACAGATCGACTATCTCTTTTGTCTGACCCTGTCTGCCTTCCTTTACATATCCTTGTATCTGTGCGTCTTCAGGTAATTCACTTTGAATAAGCTGCAAAGGGATCGAAAGGTCTTGTTCAGAGTATAACACGACAGACACACTACCTTCTCCATCCCGTCCAGCTCTTCCGATTTCTTGTAGAAACGCTTCTATACTTGAAGAGAAATGAAAATGAATGACAAATCGGATATTTTCTTTATTTACACCCATTCCAAAGGCTGAAGTGGCACATATGATCCTTAGCTTGTTGGATAGAAATTGCTGCTGAATTAAAATCCGATCTTCCTGCTCCATCCCACCATGATAATGAGCGACACCTGTTACACCGTTCTCCCCTAGCCAAAAAGAAACGTCTTCTGCCATTCGTTTACTTGAAAAATAGATTATTCCCGGTCCATCCCATTTTGTAATGCATTCTAGAAGGGAATCCAGCTTTTCGTTATGATTCGTGACATTCTCGACAAACAAACCTATATTTTCACGATCTACTGAGTAGACTTTTTCTACTGCTTCATCCATTTGAAGCACTTCTCTAATGTCCTTCCTTACTTCTTCAGTAGCAGTGGCCGTTAACGCCAATGTGGTTGGATTCCCAAGCTTGTCTTTAAGCTCTCCCAGCTTCAAGTAATCCGGCCTGAAATCAGGACCCCATTGCGAAATACAATGAGCTTCATCCGTGACGAACAGGGATATATCTAATCTTTGAAGGGATGAGATGATACCGGGATTCATGACCATTTCTGGTGATATGAAGATGAACTTGTATAGATGTAATTGCTCAAGAGCCGCTTTTCTCTCCATATAGGGTAAAAATGAATTAAGTGCGATCACCCTTTTTTCTCCCATTATTTTCATCTGTTCCACTTGATCCTGCATTAATGACAGAAGAGGAGAAACGATTAACACTTGTCCCCTCATTAGATATCCGGGCAATTGATAGCACAGAGACTTACCGGTTCCTGTAGGGAGCATCGCCACCGTATCTCGTCTATCCAGGACGGATTGAATGATTTCCTTCTGTCCTTTTCTAAAAGAAGAATAGCCAAATCTCTTTTTAAGCTCTTGTTGCAACTTCACGGTTCTCACCTGCCTTTGCGATCGCTACCCGAATTTGAAAATAAGATAAATGAGGAAGCTTTTCTTTAATCGGTTTCAGCCTTTTGGTTTTCGCGTCTTTCATCACCATCAATACATTCTGATATTCTTCTTGAGAAATAAACGGCTCAATGGTAAATTCTTTCTGTGTTAAAATTAATTCGATCACGTGATCTTCAATGGTGTTTATTTTTAAATCACGTATACGTGAGATCTCTTCGATTGTATGCCCTTTTTGATACAACTCATATGTTTTACTTGTAGAAATTGTCAGGTTTTGCTGTTGATCACTTTTTAAGCCGATGGAATATAGTATAGGGTAAGTTGAACATTCCTTTTCTAATTCTGATAACATACCGTGTACTAAATTAAGAAATTTAAAACGGAATTCTTCTTGATGCATATTTAATTTCTCCGAAACCTGCAGTTCTGTCCATCCATAATCCTTGTATCCAGTTAAGCGGAAAACAAGGATGTTGGGATCCAAGGTTTGGGATAGCCTGGTTAACAGGCTGTGCAGCTCCTTATATAGAGCGGAAGATAAATTATCGATATTAGGGTTCGCTTTTAGGCAGCCCTTCACCCAATCTTGAACATTTTTGTTGCGTTGCACAGGAAAATAGAGCGTTTCCTGCTGTTTCCCGTTCGAAAGAACTTGAACAAGGAGGCTTAATCTTTTCCAAAACAGAACCGTTTGATCACCGTAAACGAGTCCATTCATATTTGATGGAAATGAGTCACCTTGAAAATCATTTTTGACAGAAATCATACCATCAGTGGTCACAGTCGCTTTCCCACTTTCGTCGACAATGACATACCCCACTTTCTCTAATTCCTTTACCTTCTGATTAAAGTACGCTCGTTTAAGCTTAGGTAAAGAAAGGAAAAACGGCTGCAAATAAAAGATATGGGCATCCTGGATCGACTGGGAGGATTTTTTTCCTTTTAAGATATGAAAAACAGAGTAAATTGAACGCTCTCCATTTATTTGCAAGAGACAATATAAAATCACATAATTAAGATAGGTCAATTCTCTACTCCTTAACATGTAGGTTATTGTCAAATATTGTACCATGAATTTGTTGTTTAACCATGTTTTGTTTTTCATATATAGGATAAAAATAAAAAGAAACCACCTAACTATTGAAAAGTTATACAATCCTCTATAAAATAAACATTAAGTGATTTTTCACAAACTTACATTGTGTATAATGATGAATTATATAGAATTATTTACTCGGGAGGTTTTTTCTTTGCCAAAATATACGATCGTTGACAAGGATACATGCATTGCATGTGGAGCGTGCGGGGCTGCTGCTCCAGATATTTACGACTATGATGATGAAGGTATTGCATTTGTAACATTAGACGATAACCAAGGAACGGTTGAAGTTCCTGACGTATTGGAAGATGATATGATTGATGCATTTGAAGGTTGTCCTACTGATTCCATTAAAGTAGCTGACGAACCTTTTGATGGAGACGCACTTAAGTTTGAATAGTAATCACAAAAGCTAAGGAGAAATTCTCCTTAGCTTTTTCTTTTTACATTGAAAATATTAGAAAAACCCCTCAATTGTGATTGAGGGGTTTACGATTTATATTAGCTCTATGCCGCTTTGTTCAGGGCTACCTGTCTTGATAACCAGCCTTGAAGGCGGACAAATAGTAAGATGAAGACCGTTGTTACTAAAATTCCTTTTAAAATGTTGAATGGGACAATTCCTGTAATGATTATTTCAGCTGGAAGCTCAAAATTCATAAAGTATTTATAAGCAGGCAGGAACACAAAATAATTAAGAATCCCCATGCTAATACTCATGACCACAGTACCTGTGATGAGACCAATCAACAGTCCTTTTTTAGATTGAAAGCGTGAATAAATATAATATGTCGGTAGAATTAAAAGTACTCCCGCCATAAAATTGGCTACATGACCAATTGGGACGCCGGTATCGCTTCCTGTCATAATGTAGTCAATTACATTTTTAAATAATTCAACTAATATCCCTGCCAGAGGACCTAATGTCACAGTTGCAATTAACGCAGGAACGTCACTAAAATCTACCATTAAAAACTTTGGAAATGGTGGAATCGGGAAGTTAAACAACATCAACACATAGGATATGGCACTTAACATACCAACCGTTACAAACATGCGCGTATTCATTTTTCTCATAAAACCTCTCTCCTTTAGGAGATTCATCTCATATCGAAGATAGCTCAAGCCAAAGGTAGCATTAAAAAACCCCTAGATACGTATATCTAGGAGAATGATAAGGCATACCCGAATAAACGTCTAGCTTCCCTTTTTCTAAACGTTTTGGCATAAACCCTCATCTTCTCCCATCCAGACTATACTGTCGGCTTTGGAATCGCACCAAATCCTGCCCCAAAAGGCTCGCGGGCTTAGAAACAAATGTTTCATCACCGCCGGTAGGGAATTTCACCCTGCCCCGAAGACGAATCTTTATTTTTTTATACATTCTCATTATACATAAGGATGGGGATTATGTGAAGGAAAAAGTTCGAATTCGAAATAAATTTGATTAACCTGATTCTATAAAGTTTACACATCTATTATTGCAGCTTTAAAACTTGCTGCGGATAGATAGGCGTCTTAAGATCCAATCCGTTCCAAGCCACCAATTCATTCACATCAATTCCTTGTGCGACTGAAATGGAGTATAAGGTGTCTCCTTGTTTCACTACATACCTACTCCCTGCTGATTGAGGGATGTCTAAAGACTGGTTAACCACCAAATTGGTGTCATTTAACTCATTGGCACTCTTAATATCCTCCACAGATATATTGTATTGCTGAGAAATCCCCCAGAGGGTCTCCCCTTTATGTACGATATGACTTACCTGTTTTTCATTAGATTGAACTTCTTCTGCAGAGCTTACACCATGGGTGCTTTCAGGTGTTCCGGAAACATCCACTGCCTGAAAAGGATCTTTCTCCTGAGCAAACACAAGCTGCCCAACCTGACCTTGTCCAAATACCATATAGGGATCGATTGCATTCTCCTTATCGATCGTCCATTTCCCCCTATGAACTTCAAAATGCAAGTGGGCTCCTGTCGACCTGCCTGTGTTTCCTAAACTTCCAAGCTGTTCACCTTGACCCACCTCTTGATTTTCTTCTACAAACCGGTTTTCAAGATGAGCATAAACGGTTTCGTATCCGTTATCGTGCCTAATAAATACTACATGGCCGTAGCTTGCAGAAAGATAGGATTTAGTGACTTTACCTTTAGCTACTGAATAAACAGGAGAACCGATATCTCCTCCTATGTCCATACCTTTATGTGTACCTGACCTTGTCCCATACGAGTCGGTTATCACCCCTTCAACTGGAAATGTCCAGGATACCGTTTCTTCCGCGATCTCATTCGTCTCTGCTTTCGCTATCTTTCCAGTAAAGAACATAAAGCTCACACACAACGCTAACAGAAATACGATTAATAACCTTCTAACATAATCCAAAACCATGCTTGTCCTCCTTACCCATTTGACGCAATACCTTTATTTCTTCCCGACTGAAGCGACACTACCGCTACCTTTTCACGCATTAAACCATTCTTGCCTTCTCACCTTCATTTCATGCACTCCCCACTATATGTACATGCCCCCTTCAATATTCATAACAGAATGAGATAATTTTCCTTTGAGTAGTTTGTCTAAGTTTGAGATAAATATACACGGAAATGCGGAGCCGACTGATCAGGCCCGACAAGCACTTTGGGAAAATGGCAAAAGGCGTACTTTGCCTTATGCCATTTTTCCAAAGTGACCTCGAGGGACTAGGAGGCGCAGCTAGACATCCCAAAAGCGGAGGCGGCTTGGTCAGCCCCGACAAGCATAAGATGAATTGGCCTGGAAGGCGTCCTTTGCCTTCTTGGCCAATTTAGCATATGACCTCGAGGGGCTGGCCGCCGGAGCTGGATGACACAAATGCGGAGGCGGCTTGGTCAGAGGCGACAAGCATAAGTCGAACATGCCGAAAAGGCGTCCTTTGCCTTTTTGGCATGTTTGACTTATGACCTCGAGCCTCTAGTCGCCGGAGTTACACATAAAAAAAGACCAGAAACGGATTACTTCCCCGCTTCCAGTCTTTCCATCACATCTAATTTTCTAAGCTTTTCTTATTCGGGCTGATCGGTGTCTCAATTGGTTCGTTGAACTCGAATCCATTCCAGCTTTCCTGCTTAATATTTTCAAATAAAACCCTTTCATAACCGGAGCTTTTGCTTGTCAGCAATAAACCTTCTATCATCTCCAGAGCTGTGTCCTTATCTAAGGTTTCAATATCCAATTCATTTAAGAAGTTAATGGTTAAATAGTCATCTGAATCTGAAACACTAATATTGATGTTTTTCGGAATCACACTTTGGAAAAGGTTTTTGTCGGATCTTTTCATTGCTTGAATGGACTCTTTGACATTTCCTCTGTTTATGTTATCCGGCACAAGGAAGCGTTCTCTACCATTTGGTGAATATAGAAAATATGCCGTATGAACCTCTTCTGTTAGATCGACTTTTGAGAATTCCCCGGTAGAACTGAATTGCGGAACTGACCCGTCTTGTTCTTGAAGAACCACTTCGTTTAAATCCTGATGTTGAAATGAGTAAAGTAGAGAATGATAAAAAGCGTATTCCACCGAACTACTCCCACTATACGAATGATCTGCATCCAGAGTGAAGATGACTTTGCGGTCTTCAAGGGTGAATTTTCCTTTCAGGGGAAGAAAGTCTTCCATTCCCCAGCTTCCTTCAGGTAATACACCGGCAAGTTGTTCGTGTCGGGCCAACCAGCTTTCTTCATCTTCTGCCGGGTCGTCGACTACCGAGACGGGAACAGGTACCGCTTCGGGAGAAACAAGTCCATAGGAATAGTAGTCCTTTCCTTCCAAGTCTTCTTCATATAGAGATAATCTGTCTTCTGTAAGCGGTTTAAGGCTTTTTTCAGACTCAGCCATACTTAGCTGATTATTCTCGTTTTCAGTCGTAATTTGCTCCTTGTCAGAGTCTTGAACCATTTCGGAACTTCCCTCTGATTCTTCTGCCTTTTTCACTGTTATGTCCCTGCCAGATGATTCGGATTTCATTTCAGACTTTCCCATACTATTTTCATTGAATTGATTTAATACGGTTGGAGCAAGCATAACCATAATGAATATGGCTGCCAGCGCAGCGACTGTTGGAATTAAACGGTTTAAAGCAAAGAATCTCTTTTTGTTCTGACGCTCCATCCTTGCGTAAATTGATTGAGGAGTTCGATCATCTTTGATTCGAGGAAGCTTTTTGACAAGGTCCTCTATATCACGATCTTTCCATTCTGACTGCTTCAATGTCTCTTTCCCCCTTTTGTAGCCGTTGATTCATTTCAATTCTTAACCATTTGATGGCTCTATGCTGGGTCGTTTTCACTTTACTTTCAGTCCAGCCTAAAACTTCAGATGTTTCAGCGATTGAAAGTTCTTGTAAATATCGCATAATAATCACCATTCGATAATCCGTCGAACATTGTTTTAAGCACTCGTACAATACTTTAATTTCTTCCTTCGCAACGGCAATTTCTTCCGGGAGTGCCACGTCGTCTGTCACATCGTTTCGGCTCCAATCGAATTTATCCAATATTCGATTCTTCCAATTCTTTTGTTTTCTAAAATGATCAATGGCTACATTTTTTGCAATCGAAAAAAGCCATGTTCTTTCTGAGCTTTTGCCTTCAAAACGCTCATGAGATTTAAGCACCCGGATATATACTTCCTGCACCAGGTCTTCAGCCTGCTGCTTATTCTGTACCATATATATTAGAAATTGAAATACATCTTGATGATAATCAGAGTATAATTTCTCAAAAACGGAGTCCACTTGTTCCCCTCCCCGTCAATTTATTAGTCGTTTTTTATGTGAAAAAGTTACACACTATCAATATAGTATTTAACCGGTAAAAAGGAAAGACTTTATTCACAAGATTCTCTACAAATAAAAAGCCAACAGGGTGCTTTTCCCCCTGTTGACTTCTCCAGTTATTCCTATTTATTTTTATCACTTTTTCAACAACGTTTTCTACGAGCAGCCAAAAAATAAAGAATGTTTCCCATGTAACAAGAAAAATCGTCAAGTTTCTATGGATACCATCGATTCTTGGCTAAATAGGAAGAAAGAAAGTGAAGGTTGTCCCTTGATCGACTTTACTTTGCACTTGAATATGACCTTTATGGGACTCAATAATGTTCTTCGCGATTGCTAAGCCAAGACCTGTGCCTGACTTCCCTCTTGTCCTGGCTTTATCTGCTTTATAGAATCGCTCAAATACAAAAGGAAGATCTTCTTCAGGAATTCCTGAACCCGTGTCTTTTACGTGAAACAAATAACCGCCCTTGCTTTCCGTCAGGGATACCGTTACTTCCCCGCCTGTAGGAGTATGTCTTAAAGCATTATCAATTAGATTGGTTAATACTTGTTCGATTCTGTCCGGGTCCATATGAATTTCATTTTTGATCCCTACATCACTTTCAAAGAATATGGAGACCTTTTTTTCTTTGGCCAGTCCAATAAATTTATTGGTCACTCTTTCGGTGAAAGGCATGATACCTATTACGTCTTTATTAAGAGTGATATGCCCCGCCTCCATACGAGCCAAATCCAGAAGGTCATTGACCAAACGGCCCATGCGCAATGATTCATCATAAATAATTCGGGCTATCTCTTTCTTTTCTTCTTCAGTTTCAGCAATATCATCAACGATCGCTTCGCTATATCCTTGAAGCATAGAGATTGGCGTACGGAGTTCATGGGATACATTTGCAATAAAATCTTTCCGAAGCTTATCCAATCTTCGCTCTTCTGTCATATCGCGGACGACCGCCACTGCTCCTCTGATGTTGTTGTTGTTGTAAAGAGGACTGATAATCACCACATACGAACGTCCTTGCAGACTCAGTTCACCGGTCTGTTCCATTTCTGTCACGACCACGCTTTGTAATAATTCTTTTACAGTAGTAGGGATGGCTTCCTCACTGCTTTCGCTTTGCTCATAATACCAATGCTGCAGGAATCTATCCGCCGGCGGATTGGTAATTAAGATCGTGCCGTCCCGATTAAAGGTGATGACGCCATCAGCCATACTGCTTAATATCGAGGAAAGCTGCTCTTTCTCCTGGCTCAGTGCGTTAATGTGAAACTTTAACTGCCTACCCATTTGGTTAAACCCTGTTGCAAGTTCACCGATTTCATCCTTCGTCAAAATCGGAACCTTTGTATCAAATTTACCCTTTGCTACCTCAAAGGCTGCTTCCCGCATTTTCCTTAATGGTGCGGTGATACGCGTAGAAAGGAAGAAAGCAAAAATGGTTGTTAAAATAAAGGCAATCCCGGCAGCAAGCAAAATCAGTTTCGTTGTTTGACGAGTAGTATCTTTAATAACACCAAGAGACTGATAGAGATACACAGCTCCATCTTCTTCATTGATATGCAAGGGCGTCCCGACAATAATGACGTTTTCATAACGGTTCGATGACATTTCCGAGGATAATTCAATCTCTTTCTTGACGGTAATTTCTTTTGTTTTCACTGATTGAAGTTGTTCATCTTCTGAAATATAGTCGTGAATATTCTTTTGAAATTCTGTAGAATCCTGTGAATAAAGTGACTCATTTTGATCTAAGGAGATAATGATGTTTATCGGGTCATCAATGATTTCTTTACCCAGTTCCATCCCGAGCTCCAAGTCTTTATGATTCTGAATGACCCTCGCCACTTTTTCAGCCGTATGGGTTAATTCTTTTTCAACCACATCGACGTGATAGTTTTGAAAGAATTCCAGTAAAAGAATCGTAAGGATAAATAACACAAAGGAAACTAAGAGCAGGATCGTTAGCCATAGCTTTCCTACAACACTACGCCAGAGCCTCATTCATTGGTTACCTCGAATTTGTATCCTACTCCCCATACGGTCACAATCATTTTTGCAGCCATCTCAGAAACTTTATTCAGTTTTTCTCTTAATCGCTTTACATGAGTATCAACTGTGCGCAGGTCTCCGAAAAATTCATAATGCCATACTTCCTTGAGCAGGTGCTCACGGTCAAACACTTTGTCTGGAGCTTTGGCAAGGAAATATAACAATTCGTATTCCTTCGGTGTCAGGTTCACATCTTTTCCATCAGCAGTTACCCGGTGGGCATCATTATCGATGGTAAGATGAGGATAAACGATCAGGTCCTTCGTCTTCGCGTCTGTTTGAATAAAGCTCGTCTTTGAAGAACGTCTTAATAGCGCTTTCACTCTCAAAACCACTTCGCGAGGAGAAAAAGGTTTCACTATGTAGTCGTCTGTTCCAACTTCGAACCCTTGCACTCTGTTCACTTCTTCTCCTTTAGCAGTGAGCATGATCACGGGAGTCGCTTTCTTTTCACGAAGATGCTGACATACTTCGATCCCATCCATCCCCGGCATCATGATATCCAGTAAGATACAGTCGTAATTATTCTCGAGAGAAAGCGCTAATGCTTCTTCTCCATTCTCTGCTTCATCAATTTCATAGTTTTCTCTTTCAAGATACATTTTTAAAAGTCTACGAATCCGGTCTTCATCATCAACAACTAAAATTCTAATGTTTTCCTCCATGGGTAATATCCCCCTTTTGTCTAATTAAACCATATTATCCTATATTTTATATGAAAAAAGAAGCTGACTCAAAGAGAATATCATTCTCACTATCGTCAGCTCCCTCCCGTTCATTATTTAAGCATATGAATGCAACCCTGCGATAATAAGGTTAACGGCCACCAGGTTGAAAAGAATAATGGCAACCCCGATCACGGCTAACCACGCAGATTTCTCACCGTGCCATCCTTTAGATAGGCGTAGGTGCAGAAAGGCTGCATAAAATAAGAATGTAATTAATGCCCACACTTCTTTAGGGTCCCAACCCCAGAATCGCGTCCAGGCAATTTGCGCCCAAATCATGGCGAAGATGAGTCCGCCAAGTGTAAAGACTGGAAAACCGATTAAAACGGAGCGATAACCAATTTCGTCCATTAGATCCAGATTCACATTTTTCACCAATGGCTGTAATTTTGCAGCAATACGCTTTCTGAAGATTAAACGTAATAGTAGATAAATACCTGTTCCAATCAGAAACGACCAAATAACGGTATTTAGTTTCTTAGCGTTAATAAGGGCTGGCATTTCTACAAGCGGCTCCATTACGTTGTCGGTTAATAGTCGGCCTTCATTCGGTCCGACAAGAGCCGGGAGTGTGTATTCAGAAACCGCTTCTGTCCCTTCTTGATTTACATATTGAAAGTTCGCTTCGTAATTCCCCAGGGTAAAGGCAGTTGATGCCACTACAAACCCTAATACGACAACTAAAGAATACATGACGGTTTCAAGCCAAAACGATTGCTTGCTTCCTTTTGTATGTTGCACTGATTTCAATAAGTAGATTAACCCTGCCACAAAACTGATGGATAAAATCGCTTCCCCTGCTGAAACAGTTGTGACGTGGATTTTCAACCAATCACTTTGAAGAGCAGGAATCAATGGGCTAATGTCTTTAGGAAACATACTGGCATAGGCGATCACCAAAAGTGCAAATGGTAACGCAATGACTCCAAGTATCGTTGTCTTATACATAAAGTAAAGAATGATAAAGGCTCCGACAAGCATCATTCCGAAAAAGGTTGTAAATTCAAACAAATTACTTACCGGAGCGTGTCCTGCTGCTCCCCATCTTAAAAAGAAGTAACCTATTTGAGCGGCAAATCCAATAAGGGTTAAAACTATCCCAATTAATCCCCACTTTTGTTGATTCGTTTCAGTTGTATTTTTTTGGCGAATGCTCCCACCAAAAAACAACGTAGCAATCAAATACATCATGAAGGATACATAGAGTAAATTACTACTCCACGCTGCCATTGTTAGCGTTGACATCTTCATTCCTCCTTGCTTCGTCCTTTTGTTGTTGATCTTCAGGTTCCTGTATTCCAGTACCTTCCAAAACGAAGTTGATTTCATTTTTTAATCCATGCCAGTTTTTATTCGTATGGCCGGCTACGATGACTCCATCTTCACTCCGCCTGATCCAGATTCTTCGGTGGTGCCAATAAGCACCTTGTACGACACCTATCATAAAGATGGCTCCACCAACGGCTAAGATCCAAAGAGTGAGGTCCTTATGAACGGTTAAAGCAGATACATCTCTTGTCTCCACACCTGCAAATGACAATTTATATTCATTGTCACCAAGCGGTTCCAGGTTTTGCTGGATCCCTACAAAGCTCACTTCACCATCGGGCTTCTCAGGCGAGAACAATTTGAAAAGGAATGCAGGATTATTCGGTAAAGGAGACTTGGTTTGCGGCTCCCCTTGTTCATTAAATCCAGAGAAATCAGGATAATATCCCATCAATTCTACTTTATAACCTTCTTCAAATGCATAGGTATCTTGAGGATCGAATAGATCGACGGTGAATTTGCCGAAGCTCTCCCCAGACCCTTTATTATCAAATGTAAAGGACATTGATTTAAATTCATCCAGCTTGTAGCTTGTTTGGTATACGGCAAAGTTTCCAAATTTCAAAGGATGATTTACTTTGATCGAATCCTCTTTTTCCACTTCCCGGTCAGCCGTTTGTCCTGGAAGTTTATCTCCGGATTCTTTATACAGTACCACGTCAGACTGGAAATTCTTGGCGATGGTTCCATTCTTATCAATGGCTTCCCCAAACACTTCTTTGTCTTTTTCTTTATCGTATGTCTCTAACGTAAACCCTTTATTTTCTAAGTAATATTCTTGTTTCGTACCAGGAACGGCTCTCGTCTCACCTTCACGGATCCACACGGTTTCATCAATATACATTCCAGGAACGAATCTTAACATACCCCCGAATAGGAAGATGATGAGACCGATATGATTCACATAGGGACCCCATCTAGAAAAACGATTTTTCTCTGCAAGGATGTTGCCGTCCTCTTCACGGATCTTATATTTTTTTTGTGTTAATTTTTCTTTTATTTTACTTATAGAGTCATTGATGTCGACCAATTCTGTTTTCCCATAGATTCGTTGGCGCTTCAGGAAACCAACATGTCTGGAAACACGTTGATTCTTGAGGGCACGATAGAGGGGAATTACCCGGTCAAGACTACAAATCACGAGGGAAACTCCAATCGATGCGATTAATAGTAGATACCACCATGAACTATATAAATCATGGAAACCTAACGTGTAATATAACTCTCCAAAAAAGCCGTATACATCTTCATAGTACTCATTTGCTGGCTGTCCATTCGGAATATATTGTTCCTGGGGCAAAATCGTGCCGACTGCAGAGGCGATAAGTGTGATGACAATTAACCATACGCCAACCTTAACAGATGAAAAGAAATTCCAAATCTTGTCGATAATCGATCTGTTATACGTTTGGGAACGCCTTGCACTACCCTCATAACGCATGTCATGAAGCTTCTCATTCTTCGCTTCATCCGTTAAAGCCCGTCCACAGGATTCGCATAAAACGGTACCGTTAGGATTTACATGACCGCATTCACATTTGATTTCTTTCATGTTAAAACTCCTTATATCAAGTTAAACTGCTGAGCTAAGGCTTGATGCTCTCTAAATCTTCTATGATATCGTTTTCTGACATCGTACCTGTAATGATTTTTTCAATTTCACCTTGAGGGTTAATGAGGAATGTAGTCGGTAACGGATCTATACCGTACGCATTTTGAACTTCCTCTTCTTGGTCTACTAAAATAGGGAACTCCAACCCGTGTTTAGACACGAATCGATTGATAAGGAAATCTGATTCTCCCACATTGACTGCCAATATGTGTACACCTTGATCTTTATATTTTTCATATTGATTATTCATATATGGCATCTCTCTTTCACATGGTTTGCACCATGTTCCCCAGAAATTCAGGAATACCCCTTGGCCCTCATAGTCGGACAAACGATGTTTATTCCCTTCCATATCTTGTAATACAAAGTCAGGCGCTTGATCTCCCACCTTTAACCTCCCTCTTTCATCCTTCGTAAAGTTTGCATACAGAGTATATGCAACCGCAGAAGTCAGCACAATGAGAATAATTGTCCGGATGAGTAATCTGCGTTTTTTCTTATTCATGTACGTGTGCCTCCCATATTGAAATCGTTCTCAAGAATGGAAATGATTTTTCTCTCTTTACAGTAGCAAAGGGCCTGATGTCATAAGAATACCCTTATGAGATCAGTCCCTGCCATAATGTAATGTCCATTCCTTCATAATAAGCAGGGAAATATCCCTTGGATTTCAGGGTAAAATTCCTTTCCCATTATATCATTTATCACTTTAGAGATAGTGTAAATTATATGAAGGATATGTGACACTTTCCAACCTATTCTTTATCGGATATTTCCTGTTTCAGCCAGTGTTCTCAGCTGTTTCACTTCATGCGGAGTAAGTTCTCTTCCTTCTCCTGCGTTCAAGCCATGGAGAGACAGGAATGCATATCTTTCCCGTTTCAGCTTTTGTACCGGATACCCAATCGCTTCGAACATCCTGCGCACTTGACGGTTTCTGCCCTCATGAATGGTGATTTCTACGATGGATTTCCCTTGTTTCTTATCAATACTTAACACTTTCACTTTTGCAGGAGCAGTCATGCCGTCCTCCAGTTTAATCCCTTTTTCAAGTTCTCTGATTTTAAATTTAGGCGGGATGCCTTTTAATCTTGCTACGTATGTTTTTTCAATTTCGTTACTTGGATGCATCAGGGAGTTAGCGAAGTCTCCGTCATTGGTTAAAAGAAGAATACCTGACGTCTCATAGTCCAGTCTTCCTACAGGATAGATTCTTTCTTGGATTTCAGGGAAGAAGTCCGTTACAACTTGACGCTCTTTGTCGTCAGCCACAGCCGAAATAACCCCTCTTGGCTTGTAAAGCATATAATATACTTTGTTTTCTCTTTCAATCTGAATCCCTGTCACTTCAACTCTATCTGAATTAGAGACCTTTGTTCCCAATTCCTTCACTACTACACCATTGACCTTTACTTTACCCTCTATAATTAATTGCTCAGCTTTTCGTCGAGACGCTACTCCACTATGAGCAATAACCTTTTGTAATCGTTCCACGGTATTTCACCTCATTTAATTTTCAATACATTTGTCTTCATGAATTATTACACAATCCAGGCAAAATAGAAAGGTATAAAGAAAAATCGACCTTTTCAGTCGATTTCTTTATACCTCATTGTTTCCATTATTAATAGATGCCAATCCTTAAAACATAATCGTGACGATGAAGATGGCGGCTACGATTCCGATGACGTCGGCTAGTAATCCGACCTTCAGCGCGTCTCCCATCTTACGTATCCCTACTGCCCCGAAGTACACGGTCAATACGTAAAGGGTCGTATCGGTACTTCCCTGTAAGGTTGATGCAAGTCTTCCGATAAAGGAATCTGGCCCGTGGGTAGCGACAATATCACTCATCATACCAAGGGCAGCTGTTCCTGAAATGGGCCTGATAATGGCAAGTGGCACAATTTCAGGCGGTATACCAAGTGCAAGCAATCCCGGACGGATGAGATTCACAAAGAACTCAAGTGCTCCTGATTCTCTAAAAATGGTAATCGCCACAAGCATTCCAATGAGGAAAGGAATGATCGATACGGCAATTTTAATGCCTTCTTTTCCCCCATCTACAAACACTTCATACGTTGGTACCTTTTTAAGGGTGCCATAGATCAATATGAAGCCAATCATAATAGGGATTAACCATAATGAAATGGTGGATATCCATTGCATCTATTTCACCTCACGACGAGTACGTCTGTAATGAAAATAACGGTCTATCAGTATGGCTCCGATGGTCGATAGCATTGTGGCAATTAAGGTTGGTCCTACAATTTCAGTTGGAGAAGCTGAATCATATTTCATCCGGATCGCAATGACCGTTGTGGGAATGATGGTAAGGCTTGACGTATTGATCGCTAAGAATGTAATCATCGACCTGCTGGCATAGTCTTTTCCTCCATTAAGGTCCTTTAATTGCTCCATCGCTTTGATCCCGAGAGGTGTTGCTGCGTTTCCAAGGCCAAACATATTGGCCATCATATTTGATAATATATATCCCATAGCAGGATGATTATCCGGCACTTCAGGAAACAACCTGGTGACAAAGGGTCTGAACAGCCTGGCCAGTTTATCCAATAAACCCGCTTCTTGAGCAATCCTCATGATTCCCAACCAAAACACCAATACGCTGACCAATCCTATACAGAGGGTAACGGCTTCATTGGCAGATGTGAAAATGGCTTCGTTTACTTCTTCCATTTTCCCATTTATAATGGCGAATACTAAACCGATGATGGTCATCCCGACCCAAATGAGATTAACCATGATCCCGGACTCCTATAAAGGACTCGAAGGAGTATGTCCAGAACTTCCACCAGCTTTTTTCTTCTTCTGTTTTACCCTTTGTTTTAAAGAAAATGGGAAGAGTGTCTACTTCTACGTCTTCTAAATACACGACAGCCTTTCCTACTACTTCAGGTACATTTTTATTCTTTAACCATTCCTCTTTAGGCTTTAACATTTTATACTCTACCTTCACATCATCCACTTCACCATCTTGAAGGGTAAGGACGGATTCACGTTTAAGATAGGCATGATCTTTGTATATTTCGTCATCCATTTTATCAATCGTTCCTTTTTCCAGGACGATCCTATAATCATATTGCTTAAACCCGAATTCAAACATTCCAATATGATCATTCCAATCATCGGGACCATTGAGTGTAACGGCAATGAGATTCTCTCCATCCTTAGAAGCTGTGGACACAAGCGTTCTTTTGGCTCGTTTTGTGTAACCGGTTTTCCCACCCGTACTATGTTTATATAATTCTGTTAATAATCTATTTTTGTTCTTCCACTTACGATCCCATTTTTCTTCTGGATTTGGCGCAGTATGAACCTTAGTTCCTGCAATCTTCTTGTATAATTCGTTCTCCATTGAATATCTCGTTAGTACTGCCATATCATACGCAGTTGAATAGTGGTCCTCATGATCATCAAGACCATGGGGATTGGAAAAATGAGTATTTTCCATTCCGATTTCATTCGCCTTTTCATTCATCATATAAACAAATCCGTCCAGACTTCCGCCCACATATTCTGCTATGGCAACCGCTGCATCATTCCCGGATCTTAGCATAAGCCCATACACCAGATCTTCCAGCTTTATCTTCTCCCCCGCTTTTAAGTATAGCGAAGACCCTTCCGTACCAGCTGCATTCGAAGAAACCGTTACTTCCTTACCCATCTTTCCGGATTCGACTGCCAGAATTGCTGTCATAATCTTTGTAATACTGGCAATTCGACTTTGACTGTGAGCATCCTTTTCATAAAGAATCCTCCCCGTCTCCTGATCCATTAAAATTGCCCGCTGTGAACTGACAGAAGGTGCGGCCTGAACTTCATTGGAAACGACTACAAACAATAAAGTAAAGATAAGGAAATAATTTATGTAAAATTTCACTTTCTTTAGATTCACACCCATCTACTCCTTTGGTTCTAACGTGTTTGTACAAGTTTATGCAGGACAAGGGGTAATATGAATGAAAATCTGGAAATGCCAACACAGTACAACTTGAAAAAACTGAAACACACAAAAACACAGCTGAGTCTTTCAGCTGTGTTTTCCATGTTCTATTCTTTGGATTGCAGCTTTTGGTTTCGATACTCGACCTCGAATTCGATTAATTCCTCCCGAATGCTATGAAACTCTCCTTCCACACCTCTTAATAAGGCAGCGAAGCAGCCGGGAGGTTCTTGTCGAAACCGGATTGCACTGCGATCGGGATAGGTAATACGACGATCTTCAAACCATAGATTATATCGCGGGGAATAATATTCCTCTATGCATTTATGATAGATTTTATAAAGGATTCTTTCGGCAACCAGCTTCTGGAAGGGTTCAGTTTGAACAATGATTGTACAAGCATCCAGTCCTTCTTCACAATAGACAAGAAGTCTTCTTAAATTTGAAAGCAGCCCTTCGTAATAAGCTTTATCTCCATGTTTCCCCTCTAATAGATCTTGTATGGTAACGGTATTTAAATAGCCTTCAAATTTAATAATCGTATTTTCAAGAAAGGGTTGTATGTCTTGCACCTGAGTTTTCACAATAAAATCGTTCATCTATTCCCCTCCATATTTCCCCTGCTAGTTCCATTTTATCAATCCATCGTTCTGAAAATTCTATTTCGTCAAAATTTTCAGAACGATGGACTCATGAAAACAGGCAGGACCTCCAATCATATAGCCGAGTTCCTGCCTATTCACTATCTACATATGATTTTATCCTAATCTTTCGAATCCATCGTTTCCTGAAATTTCTCAAAGAATAAATCCGCTTCATCCTGCATGAATTCGTCTTCTATATTCTCAGGCAAGGGTGGAAGTTCATCTATTCTCTTTAGTCCGAAATAGTCCAGAAATTCTTTCGTCGTACCAAACAAATAGGCACGACCCGTACCTTCTGCCCTACCAACTTCCTTGACCAGCCCTTTTGACGTCAGGGTCTGAATGGGACGTTCGGTTTTAACACCTCTGATTTGTTCGATCTCCATCCTGGTGATAGGCTGCTTATAAGCAACAATCGCCAGTGTTTCAAGAGCTGCTTGAGATAAAAAGCTTACATTTGGTGACTCAACCAATTTCTTTAAATAATCGGCGTTGCTTTTTTTGGTAACTAATTGAAAGGTATCAGCTATCTCAATCATATAAATTCCACGATTGACATCCTTTTCATAATCCATCTTTAACTCTTCAATGACATCCATCGCTTCCTGCTCCCCGATTTCCAATACGGAACAGACTTGCTTGAGTGAAAGACCTTCATCTCCGGCTGCAAACAATAAGCTTTCCAGTATCCCCTTCCAATTACTGCTATTCAACAAGTCCTACCTCCTCTCCTGCTTCAACAAATATTTCTGTGAAGTTTTTTTCTTGATTGACAATGATTTGCTTCCGCTTCATTAATTCCAGCACAGCAAGGAAAGTAACTACGAGATGTTCTTTATTATCGGTTGGGAAAAGACTTGTAAATGATGTACGCACTTTGATATTCCGTAAACTATGAAGAATGTCATTCATTCTTTTCTCAATGGATATTTCCTGTCTGGTAATTCTGGTTTGAACGGGTCTTTGCAGCTTCTTACGCCTTAATAATTTATGAAAAGCTCCTAACATATCATATAAAGACACTTGAACTTCACTATTCTTCAAATCAACTTCTTCAGTGAATTCCGAAAGATCACTTGGAGGCTTCGTATACACTTGTCCCCGTTCTTCCTCACGATGCTTCAGCTCATTTGCCGCTTCTTTAAATTTACGATATTCAATCAATCGTTCAACTAATTCGTCACGTGGATCTTCCTCTTCAAATTCAATCTCATCGTTTAGAAGTCCTTCATCATGTTTCGGTAGAAGCATTTTACTTTTAATGGCTAATAACGTAGCAGCCATTACTAAGTATTCACTGGCAACATCAAGCTGCAAATTCTTCATCGTATGTACATATAACATATATTGCTCAGTAATTTGAGCCATAGGAATATCATATATATCAATTTCCAACGAGTTAATCAGATGCAAAAGAAGGTCTAGTGGACCTTCAAAAGCGTCAATTTTCACATTGTATTCCACTTTATCACCAAATTTCTAATTACAGTCATTCCTGATAGCTACTTAATAGTATAGTAGATTGACCACTATTCTCCAATAGAAAGTTTTTGTTTATATAGTATGTACCTGTCGTTTTAGCAAAGACGTAGAATGTGCTACACTTTAAATACTCAGACACTCAAAATATGAAAGGAGGTATCACATGGTTTATCCTAAACCTTATATAGAATTCTTAATGTATTTCCACGGAAATCGTGATTACTTCGAATGTCATGAAG
This sequence comes from Rossellomorea sp. y25, assembly GCF_038049935.1. Classification (NCBI taxonomy): domain Bacteria; kingdom Bacillati; phylum Bacillota; class Bacilli; order Caryophanales; family Bacillaceae; genus Rossellomorea; species Rossellomorea sp. y25. The sequence goes on from NZ_CP145886.1 coordinate 2,854,621, forward strand.
TGTTAGAAGAATATTGGAAAGAAGTGGACCCTAAGAACCGCTCTTCCCACTGGGTGGGGTTAATCCAGATAGCTGTAGGTTTTTACCATTACAGAAGAGGTAATCTTCCTGGAGCAGCCCGAACATTTAAGAAAGCCATCCAAAATATTGAGGTGAATCAGGAACAACTCTCTCACTTAGGAATCCATGCAGCTGAACTCCAAGACATGCTTGTTGATACCGGCCATGAACTAAGTACAAATCAGCCCTATAAGAGCATAAATATTCCCCTCACGGAGACTTCTCTCCTTAAGCAAGTTCAATCACTGTGTAAGGACAATGGGTACTCATGGTGTTCTCCAAGTGATTTAACGAATAATGATCTCATTCATCGTCATTCCTTACGAGACCGTACAGAAGTGATTTTGGAGCGTAAAAATGCATTAGAACGAAAAAAAAGAGGCTGACCACCTATTAAGCAAGGTGGCCGTCCTCTTTATTGCTTCTCGTCCTTTACTTCTTCTTCAATCTCATCACACTTCTCAAAAAATGAAGCGGTGTCTGAATTCGGCTTCACTTCATACTCTGAATGCATGTCTCTTAACTGCTTCACCATTGATTTCCCAATTCCTTCATGGCGATGGGATGGGTTTACTGATATATGCTGAATCTCTAATGTACTATCTGTCTTGAAGACTCCAATCAAGCCTACTATGTCCTCTTCTTTCCATAAAAAGAGCTGCCAATTGTCTTCAGTTTCGTATTGCTTCATCGTCTGTTGAAGCTTCTTCAAATCCTTTTCATTTGGCATGAAAGATAATAATCCCATTGCGATCTTTTCAAACGCCTTTTTATACCGAATTAACATATTTACCCCTCGTTAAGTTTTATGCCTAATCTATTTATTTCCTATTTTAGACAAAAACTAGAAATTTAATTGATATGAATGTTTATATATCTTACTAAATTTACTTTTATTAATCAACTTTAACCAATCAATTCCCAGCCAGGAACATCCAGTAGATGACGCCCCACACTATGCCGGCTACTAATAAAAACAAAAACAACCCCTTATTGCTGATCTTCATAAATGACTCCTTTGTCTATACTATATTCACCTTTATATATCATTGTTATTGTATAGTAAAATCAATATTTGTTAAAGTATGTTATTCAGTATATAAAAAAGTAGTCTTTAAGTACGATATACTTAAAGACTACTTTTCTAGCTTATTTAAACGTTACATCAAGTGAAATCATATCCTCATACGTCTCTCTTTGAACGGCTAACCTGGCTTCTCCATTCTCTACAAACACGACAGCCGGACGGGGAATACGATTATAGTTATTCGCCATGGAATATCCATAAGCACCTGTACAGAACACGGCAAGAATGTCACCGGCTTCTGAATCAGGAAGGGGTAAATCCCAGATCAACATATCACCTGATTCACAGCATTTACCAGCGATCGATACAGTTTCTTCCGGGGTTTGGTCTGCTTTATTCGCAATCAAGGCTTCATATTTCGCCTTATAGAGAGCGGGTCTGATATTGTCACTCATTCCTCCATCAATCGCTAAGTACTTCCGGATGTTTGGTACTTCTTTTCTTGAACCCAATTTATAAAGGCTGGTGCCTGCATCGCCCACAAGGGAACGACCTGGTTCAATCCAGATTTCCGGCATTTCGAGATTGTATCTTTTAACTTCCTCTTTTACAGCAGAAATCATTTCCTTCACATATAGAGCAGGCGGGAGCGGGTCATCATCCTTCGTATATCGAATACCAAAGCCACCGCCTAAATTGATTACTTTAGGGTCAAAATCATATTGTGATTTCCATTGAGCTACCTTCTCAATAATTTTCTTAGCAGCAAGAATGAAGCCTGTTGTTTCGAATATTTGGGATCCAATATGACAATGCAACCCCAACAATTCAATCCCATCATGGCTCATCGCCTTTTTCATAGCTTCCTCAGCTTGGCCATTACCCAAATCGAATCCGAATTTGGAATCCTCTTGTCCGGTTAGTATATAATCATGAGTATGGGCTTCAATCCCAGGCGTCACTCTTAACAAAACCTTTGTCATTTGTTCAGAGGAGAGTGAAATTTCATTCACAAGTTCCAGTTCGTAAAAATTATCAACGACAATACAGCCTATTTTGTTTTCAATGGCCATCATCAGTTCTTCCCTGGACTTATTGTTCCCATTAAAATGGATGCGTTCAGGAGGAAATTCTGCCTTTAACGCAGTGTATAACTCCCCCCCTGAAACCACATCCAGTGATAATCCCTCTTCTTTCATTAATTGAAAGACCGCGATACATGAAAATGCCTTACTTGCGTAGGCAACTTCTGCCTTCACTCCAAGGGAATCAAACGTCTCTTTAAATCCTCTTGCCCGTTCTCTAATAAGTGCTGTGTCATAAACGTAAAGGGGAGTACCATATTGTTCTGCTAACTTTGTGGTACTCACCCCACCTATTGTAAGATGACCGTTTTGTATTTCTGCTGATCCATGAAGATACATGAAACGTCTCATTCCCCTCTTTAATGCTCTTCTAATTAAACGTAATTTACCACAGAATGAGAGTTGTTGCAATATTTCTAAGATTTCGCAGGTTGCTTATACTTATTTCTCGGCTGCACAATGCTAGGTCTGATTTTTGCTCCCGGCATAGAGCGGCGAATCAGGATTTGCATGAATGCTTTAGGACTGAATGGCATCAACGGCCACAGATAAGGTGTATTCAAAGATTTTATATTTGTAACGAATAAGATAAAAAGTGTTGTACCCACCATCAAGCCAGGGATATGGAAGAAGGCAACTGCAATTAGAAGGAACAGTCTGGCCATCTTGTTCGCAGCACTCAATTCATAACTTGGTGTAGCAAACGTTCCAATGGATGCAACGGCTACATACAGGATGACTTCAGGTTGAAATAACCCTACATCAATGGCTATTTGTCCAATTAAGACAGCCGCTATCAGACCCATTGCAGTGGATAATGGGGTTGGAGTATGAATGGCGGCCACCCTGAACATTTCAACCCCGAAATCCGCTATGAACAACTGTACAATAACAGGAATATTCGTTTGCTCATTTGGCCCTACGAATTTAATCACTTCAGGTAAGAGGGAAGGATCCAATACAAATAGGTACCATAACGGGAGTAAAAACAGTGATGCTAATATCCCTAGGAATCTGGTCCATCTGACAAAGGTCCCGACAGCCGGTGATTGTCTATATTCCTCCGCATGCTGGAGGTGATGGAAATATGTCGTTGGTGTAATGATGACACTCGGCGAAGTATCAACAAAAATAAGAACATGTCCTTCTAATAAGTGAGTGGCTGCGACGTCTGCTCTTTCAGTGTATCGAACGAGAGGATATGGATTATACCCTTGCTTCACAAGGAACTCTTCAACCGTTTTATCCGCCATCGTTAATCCGTCGATCTTAATACTCTTCAATTCTTTCTTGATGACTTCAATTAAGCTCGGATTTGCAACATCATTTATATAAGCAATGGAAATGTCAGTTTTAGATCGTTCCCCGATACGAAATATTTCAAACCTCAATCGTGGATCCCGGATTCTTCGTCTTGTTAAAGCGGTATTCACAATAATATTCTCTACATAACCATCTCGGGAACCACGTACTACCTTTTCAGTATCAGGCTCTGAAGGCTGTCGCCCGGGATAACTACGAACATCAACAATGATTGCCTCGTCGTACCCTTCGACAAAGACTGCTATTAATCCTGATAGCACTTCGTCAACTGCTTCTTCAATCGTTTTAACCGGCTCAACCGATTGATGAACAAGGCGATTATGTACAATCTCATATAATCGGCTCGTTGCACGCTCATGATCATTGATCTCAACGAGTTCCTCCACTATTTGAATAATGTAGGAAGCATCAGTCAACCCGTTAATATAATAGATGTGCACTCCTTTTTTCAAAATCATGAGTTTACGGACACCTAAATCAAAGCTTTTGTTTAATCCTACATGATTCTTCATGTACTCTTCTATAACAGCTAAATCTTTTGATATTGGTATTTCTTTCGTTTTCTCAGGCATGATATCCGCTCCTTTCCAAGATGATTTCAACAGCCTTTTTCGTAATGGGCGAACCTTGTGAGTAGTGATCCCTTTTGGCCATTTTGCCTATGTCACCAATCCCGACGATAACGGGAACATCCAGCTCATCAAGGCAATAAACCGTATCTCCCGTTAATCTTCCCAAATCCATTTCAGGTACACCAAATTTATCTACCCCATATGGAGTCAATTCACCAAATTTATCAATGCATACATCCACTCTTGTCCATTCTGCCTGCCTGGTTTTACTGGCTACCGCAATGATGCCGAGCACGTCTATGCCAGGGTGGTTCGCAACATACTTTAGTGCCCTTTCGCCTGCACCTTCTCCAATAAATCCACTATCATCAAACATCACAAAGACGGGGTCATTCTTTGCACTTCTGATTAATTTCACAACCTCTGGTCCTGATAATACAGAAGGATTTCCTTTAGAGCTTGAGATACATCGTCCTCCATACTCCTTTGCCACGCACTCGATTGCCCGCTTGGCATATTCATCTCCATCTGTAATCAGGATCACTTTTCTTTTGTCGTCCATATGAACCCCTGCCTCTTGCTGTTTATTGATGAACCAAGTAGAGCCAATGAAAAAGTGAGCCGACAATTTTCCCAAATACAATCGCCATAATGAGAATGACGATTTGACCTTCAATCCCAATCCGCTTTGCGAGGATCGGGAACACATTCAATACCTCTGTTAATGCAGCCGCCAACAGCCCGATGAACACTCCGCTCGCTAAACCGATGGGCATAAGAACGAATGGGGAAAAGTGCAGCGTATAATTATTTAAGCTGACAAATCCTCCTGCCAGTGCACCTGTAATGACGGCCAGTTCATAGTGGTGAATCATTTTCATTGTTTTTGTTAACTGAGTTAACCTTGGGATGATTCCTAATACGGTTAGAAAAGCTACGAACCCGGAACCGACTGCCAGTCCACCAGCAAAACCAATAAATACTGTAATCAATACGCTAATGGTCATCTAATTTTTTCTGACTTTCTTTATTTTCATGCATGATGACATATTGATCTAAATCCTGCTGGTAATTAAACATTTCAACTTCTAGTGGACTCGGCTCTTCATTAAGTCTTTTTCGAAACACATGGTTGAAAAATAAGATCATCCCAAGGCCTAAACCGAATGAATAGGGAACTTGAAATAATAATGGATGCGGATCCTCATCCCCAGTTACAAAATGATACAGCCTCTGATGAACCTCCCTCATACTTACATCTTCATGAAAATTCATAATTGCCAGGGCTGCACCGATGAATAATAGTAACCAAACGCCAATGAAGAGCGGAAGAGAGATTTTCTTTTTCTCATAGATCACTTCAATAATACTTTGTGTGGGTCCAATCGTTTGAATATCAAGATCTGAGAAGTCCTTGCATATTTCTCTTATCACCCTCATCACATCGACCACAATGATATTCTTATCAGATGCCGTCACTTGATGGATCGGGATTTGCTTTAATTCTTCTAGAATATTTTCAGGTGCTATGATTTGAGCAAGCTGTCCAAGCTTGACTGTACTCTCTTCCCTTACCTGCACTCGATGACGTAAGCGTATATACAAAATACCTTCCATGCAGTTCACTTCCTGAAAACATGATTTTCTCTTCGTACCAATAGTATGGATTAACGGAAATAATTTATGTAATGGCTGCAAGTGGCCAGTTGAGATGCATGGAGGAGGAAGTGAGAAACAGTATAGATTTTGTAGGTTCGGAGCTTTTGAAAATGGCAACAATTTCAAAGGGAGATTGTGGGGTCAATATATACTCAAATGTTGTATTCACTTCACAAATTAAAAATAACCTTGTCGTTTCAACATGATTCTTTGAAACAACAAGGTTATTTTGCCTAAGATTCTGTATGCATATGATCTTTCATTGTTTGTAATATCTTCTTCTCCAGTCTCGATACCTGGACCTGGGATATACCCAGTCGATCTGCTACTTCCGATTGGGTTTGGTCTTTGTAATACCTTAAATACACAATCAGCCGTTCCCGATCATCCAGTTCCCTTATGGCTTCTTTTAAGGCGATTTTGTCAAACCATTTATTATCGCTATTATCCGCAATCTGATCCAAAAGGGTAATGGGATCTCCATCATTTTCATAAACGGTTTCATGAATCGAAGAAGGGGCCCTGCTTGCTTCCTGAGCCATGATCACCTCTTCAACCGAATACTCCAGATGTTCGGCAAGCTCACTCACCGTCGGAACCCTCCCAAATTTCTTGGAAAGTTCATCCTTGGCTTTACGAATCTTGTTTCCCATCTCCTTCAGGGAACGACTTACCTTTACAGTTCCGTCATCCCGGATGAACCGCTGGATTTCCCCGATGATCATCGGTACAGCATAAGTTGAAAACTTGACGTCGTAGCTTAAATCAAACTTATCCACTGATTTCAGCAACCCGATACTGCCTATTTGAAAGAGATCATCAGGTTCATATCCCCGATTGAGGAAGCGCTGGACGACAGACCAAACCAAGCGCATATTCTTTTGGACAATTAAGTCCCTGGCACTTTGGTCACCGTCCTGACTCTGCTTTATGAGCTCTTTCACCTCATGATCCTTCAAGAAGGTCTGTTCCTTTTCATTTTTAACTTCGACATCCATGGGCACGACTCCTTAATTGCATAGCGCTTTACTATTGGTCAAGTGCTTCTTTAGTCTTACCGTGGTGCCTGTACCTGGGTGTGATGACACTTCTATTTCATCCATGAAATTCTCCATAATGGTAAAGCCCATGCCAGAACGCTCAAGCTCTGGCTTGGACGTGAACAATGGTTGACGGGCTTCCTCTACGTCACCAATCCCGATTCCCTCATCGCGAATGGTCATATCTATGAAGCCATCCTCTTCCATAATGACAGAAATATAAACGGTACCATTTGGTCTGTTTTCATATCCGTGGATGATGGCATTTGTCACGGCCTCCGATACGACTGTCTTAATTTCAGTCAATTCATCCATAGTCGGATCTAACTGTGCAATAAACGAAGCAACGGTAACTCTGGCAAAGGACTCATTTTGGCTTAAAGAACTGAATTGTATGTTCATTTCATTTCTCATGTTATGCGACCCCCAATCTTTGTAATGCGTTTTCTTCAGACGGCTCAAGACGGATAATCTTAAACAACCCTGACATTTCAAATAATCGGTTTACAGAAGGGGAAATCGCACACACAACCATCTCTCCGTGCTTTTGTTTGATCTGCTTGTATCGGCCTAAAATCACACCTAAACCTGAACTATCCATAAAGCTTAATTCCTCTAAATTCAAAATGATATGCTTCACATTCTCACTTTCAATCAGATTCGAAGCTTTTTCCCTAAGCTCATCAGCAGTATGATGATCCAACTCACCACTTAAACGGACACACAAAACATCTTTTTTGACTTCTAAGTTAATAGCAAGACTCACTATCAGAAAGCCTCCTTCTCTGTCGTATAGTGAGTCATTTCGCTATTCTTTTAATAAATTCCTTCTCCATGACAAAACTAGAAGGAATTCGTCATAATTAGAGGTTATTTTTATCAGGAGTCGTGGATTTACTTTCCGACTTTAGTGAAAAGTCCAAAGGATTTTTTGTATAACTCCCACCAGCTTGCATCTTTCACACTTTTCTTTGCAACGAGAGTGCTTTCCAATACTTTTTCCCCTTTGTTCATGATGACAAGGGTCCCGACTTTATCTCCTTTTTTGATAGGGGCCTTAAGGTCTTTAGAAAGTGTTATCTTCTGTTCCACTTTATCCAGTTTTTCACCTTTTTGGGTTAACAGGGAGATCGGCTCTTCCGTCACTGCATCCACTCTGTTTTGTTTCCCTTTCGATACTTTCACTTGTGCCAGGGAGTCCCCCTTTTTGAAGAGAGGTTTGGTTGAATACTGATTGAAGGCATAATCCAGCATTTTACTTACCTCGTTGTTTCGCTCTTTAGGAGTCGGTGCTCCGAACACAACAGCAATGACTCTCATATTATCTTTCTTTGCCGTTGCCGTTAAACAGTATTTCGCTTCATTTGTGAATCCCGTTTTCAGCCCGTCTACTCCGTCATAAAAACGAACCAATTTATTCGTATTCACCAACCAGAATTTTTTATCCGTATCTTCACGCAAGTACGATTCATAGCTGCCTGTAAACTTGGTGATTCCTTCATATTTTAGAAGTTCTTTGGCCATCATGGACATGTCATGTGCCGAACTATAATGATCTTTGGACGGTAAGCCTGTCGGGTTTTTGAAATGAGTGTCTTTTAACCCAAGCTCTTGTAACTTTTTGTTCATCTTCTCGACAAAGGCTTCTTCACTTCCTGAAATATGCTCGGCCATGGCTACTGATGCATCATTGGCAGATCCAATCGCAATTCCCTTAAGCATTTCTTCAACAGACATGCTCTCACCGGGCTCCAGGAAGATTTGTGATCCACCCATCGAAGCGGCATATTCACTTGCACGAACCTGGTCTTCCCACTTTATTTGACCTTTTTCAAGGGCTTCCATGATCAACATCATTGTCATAATCTTGGTCATGGATGCTGGTGCCAGCTTTTCATGACTATTCTTCTCATATAGCACCGTTCCAGTATCCCGCTCAATCAAAATAGCTGATTTCGCTACTTCAGCTAATTCCGATTTCTTCTCCTGGGCAAACCCCATTGAAGGAAATAAAAAAGCTGCTAAAACAAATGTCACTACTATATACGCAAAACGTTTCATCCAACTGTCCTCCAATCAAATCTCGTTTTTAATCAATACTCATAGACCCATTTTTTCCAACTGCATCATTTTTATACAAACATTGGTAAAAAAGTGGGGTTGGTTCATGGATGATAGGTTGTAAGTGGTTGAAAGATGGCTAAATTCAAAGGGGGATTCTTCAAATAAAGGATGAAACATCAAGATCACTGAGATGCAGCATTTTTGTCTGGTGAAATCAGCTCTTTTGAGTTCGAGAGAGTGCTATTGAAAGTTCGATGCGTCATTTTCACGAATAATTGCGTCAAAATTCGATTTATTGCGTCTGTTTGGGGTGGAATTGCGTCAATCTGGACGTTAATTGCGTCAATTCCAACGTTAATTGCGTCTTCCACACTTGCAATTGCTGATTTGTCCATAATACGGTATTCGCATTTCCTTACAAATTCATAAAAAAAAGCCCCTGCCAAAGAGAAATAATCCTCTTGGCAAAGGCCTCGATCAAAATTAAAAATCAACCCGTGATTTCTGTATGAATCAACGTAGGTGCTTTCACATTTTCAGATGTAACTTTTATGCTTTCATATAATTTGTCTTTTACATTTTCAATGTTCTCTTCATTGCTGTAGATGGTCACAAGGGAATCTCCCGCTTTGACCGAATCGCCAATTTTCTTGCGAAGTTCAAGACCAACCGCTAAATCGATAACAGAATCTTTCGTCGCACGGCCAGCCCCTAACCACATAGCAGCCGTTCCTACTGCATCTGCAACAATTTCAGATACATAGCCATCTTCTTTCGCTTCAAGCTCAATCTTGTACTGAGCTTGTGGAAGCTTTGAAGGATCATCCACAACGGATGGATCTCCACCTTGTGATTCAAGGAATACTTTGAAATTCTCAAGAGCTGATCCATTTTCAATTGCTTTCTGCAATAGCTCTCTCGCTTCTTCCAATGTTGATGCTTTTTCAGCCAGGTATACCATATGACTTCCAAGCGTTAAGCATAACTCTGTTAAGTCTTCTGGACCTTCACCTTTTAACGTATCGATCGCTTCTTTTACTTCAAGTGCGTTTCCGATCGCGAAGCCCAGTGGCTGACTCATATCCGAAATGACCGCCATTGTTTTTCTGCCGACGTTGTTTCCGATATTCACCATTGCTTTGGCAAGGTCTTTTGAATCGTCCAGTGTTTTCATGAAAGCTCCGGCACCCGTTTTTACGTCAAGTACGATAGCATCCGCACCAGCAGCTATTTTTTTACTCATGATGGAACTTGCGATGAGAGGAATGCTATTGACCGTTGCCGTCACATCACGTAGTGAATAAAGCTTTTTATCAGCCGGTGTCAAATTACCACTTTGTCCGATAACGGCTAACTTATTCTTGTTCACTAATCGGATAAATTCATCGTTTTCAATTTCCACATGGAAGCCTTCGACGGATTCAAGCTTATCGATTGTTCCTCCAGTGTGTCCAAGACCTCTTCCACTCATCTTCGCTACTGGTACGCCAACGGAAGCAACCAGTGGTCCGAGAACGAGGGTGGTTGTATCACCCACACCGCCTGTGGAGTGTTTATCTACTTTAATTCCTTCAATCGCCGACAGATCGATTTGATCTCCTGATTCGACCATTGCCATTGTCAGGTCGGCTCTTTCTCTATCGCTCATATCTTTAAAGAAGATGGCCATTGTCAGGGCACTTACCTGATAATCAGGGATGCTTCCATCTGTATATCCTTCAACGATAAATTTAATTTCTTCTGTAGAAAGTTCTTTACCTTCACGCTTCTTCTCTATTAAGTCAACCATTCTCATTATATTCACCCGCTCTTATAGTATTAGCCAAAGGGGCCTCCCCTTTAGTTAGTTATCATTTTGAACCTTCCATCGCTTAGATAGACGTCACAATTTCTTTCACATATGCTAAGAAGTTTGCACGTACCATTTCAGTTGTCTCCATCACCTCATCATGTGAAAGAGGTTGATCAAGGATACCTGCAGCCATATTTGAAATGCAAGATATACCGAGAACTTTGATTCCTCCATGACGAGCGACAATCACCTCAGGTACAGTCGACATTCCAACCGCGTCTCCACCAAGCGTACGAGCAAGGCGAACTTCAGCAGGCGTTTCGTATGTAGGGCCTGTATTCCCCACGTAGACACCTTCCTGAACTTCAATAGAAAGCTTCTCCGCGATTTCTTTCGCTTTTTGACGCAGTACTTTACAATAGGCTTCTGACATATCCGGGAATCTTGGTCCTAAGCGTGAATCGTTTGCCCCAATTAGTGGATTGCCACCCATATTATTAATATGATCAGAAATCAGCATCAAATCTCCTGCCTTAAAGCTTTCATTTACTCCGCCGGCAGCATTTGTCACGATCAAAACTTCGACGCCCAGTTCTTTCATAACGCGGACGGGGAATGTGACTTTATCGAATCCATACCCTTCATAATAATGAAAGCGCCCTTGCATGGCGACAACTTCTTTTCCTGCCAGTTGACCAAAAACAAGCTGGCCGGCATGACCTGCCACTGTAGAAACAGGAAAGTCAGGGATTTCTTTGTACGGTATTTTTACTGAGTTTTGGATTTCATCGGCTAAGACGCCTAATCCCGATCCCAGGATGAGTCCAATTTTCGGTTGCCCAGTGTATTGATTTTTTAAGTGATTTGCTGCATTTTGGATGTTTTCGTAATTCATGTTCATTACTCCTTTTATTATCATTCAAAGTAAAGAGGAGGAATTGGGCTGATGTTCCTGCACCTCCATCCCTCTCCCTTTCACTATTTTTTCACTCGGAATATTTATTTCAATTGTGATAAGAAGCTTCGACCAAACTTAGGCATGGTCACATTAAAGTTGTCTGCCACGGTAGCGCCAATGTCTGCGAATGTTTCAGAGATAGGTAGCTCTTTCCCTCCGTCAAAGCGTTTTGAATAAACGAGAAGTGGAACGTATTCTCTCGTGTGGTCTGTTCCTGGAGCCGTTGGATCGTTCCCGTGATCGGCTGTAATGATAAGAAGATCGTCTTCTGTCATTTTCTCGAATACTTCAGGCAGGCGGGCATCAAATTCCTCTAACGCTTTTCCATATCCTACTGGATCACGACGATGTCCGTATAAAGCATCGAAATCGACAAGATTCAGGAAGCTTAAGCCTGTGAAGTCTTGGTCGAAAGATTTAATGAGTCCGTCCATTCCGTGCATATTATGCTTCGTACGAATAGATTCGGTCACTCCTTCGCCATTGAAAATATCTGATATTTTCCCAATGGCGACCACGTCAAACCCGGAATCCTTCAGTTCATTCATTACGGTACGGTTAAAAGGTTTCAATGCGTAGTCGTGACGATTGGATGTACGTTTGAACTCGCCTGGTTCACCTACGAATGGACGAGCGATTACACGACCTACAAGGTATTCCTCTTCTTTCGTGATTTCACGGGCGATTTCGCAAATTTTATACTGCTCTTCAATCGGAATGATCTCTTCATGAGCTGCAATTTGAAGGACAGGGTCAGCGGAAGTGTAGACAATAAGAGCTCCAGTTTCCATGTGCTCTTTTCCTAATTCTTCAATAATCTCAGTTCCACTTGCAGGCTTATTTCCAATGATCGTTCTGCCTGTCTCTGCTTCAAGCTTTTGAATCAATTTTTCCGGGAACCCATCTGGATACGTTTTGAACGGTTTATCAATATTTAGACCCATTATCTCCCAGTGCCCAGTCATCGTGTCTTTTCCGACAGAAGCTTCCTGCATTTTCGTGAAGTATGCTAACGGCTTGTCAGCTTTTTCAATTCCCTTCACTTCTTTTATATTGGAAAGCCCTAGTTTTCCCATATTGGGCATGTTCAGTCCATTCATATGTTCAGCAATATGTCCAATCGTATCCGTTCCTTTATCATTGAATAATTCAGCATCAGGCGCTTCACCAATTCCTACTGAATCCATGACGATTAAATGAACTCTTTTGTATGTATAGTTACTCATTCAAGTAAACCTCCTATATGTGTTCCTTATTTAAAAAAGCGGTTACATTTTTGATCTATAATCGTATCTTACCCTTATCTGCATTATAGCAATCGACAGGATTTAACGTCAGAAGTCTGACATCTATATTCTACTTTTCCCTTTCCAAAAAAACAAGAGAGATCCCTTAAAGAATTCTATTTTCTTTAAGATCTCTCTCTTCATCATTTAAGCTCGAGGATGGAATTGTGAGTATACATCCTTTAAGCGTGTTTTCGTTACATGTGTATAGATTTGTGTGGTGGAAATGTCTGCATGACCGAGCATTTCTTGAACTGCCCTTAGGTCTGCCCCATTCTCCAATAAATGGGTCGCGAATGAGTGCCTGAGTGTATGAGGAGTCAGATCCTTTTCAATATTGGCTTTTTTCGCAAGAGCTTTTAAGTTCTTCCAGAAACCTTGTCTTGTCAGGCCTTTACCATGATGATTCAAAAACAGGTGATCATCGCGGTGCTTCTTGCTTCTTAATTTCAACCGGGCATCTTCCAGGTACTTCTCAAGAACATTCATTGCCGTCTGTCCGATGGGGATAATCCGCTCTTTGTTCCCTTTCCCGATACATCGTACAAATCCCATGGTCAAATGGACGTCATCCAATTTTAGTTGAATGAGTTCACTTACCCTGATACCAGTCGCATAAAGGATTTCAAGCATTGCTTTATCTCTCATCCCAAGTGGTGTAGATTCCTCAGGGGCTTCGAGTAAAGCTTCCACTTCGACGATGCTTAATATCTTTGGAAGCGTCCGCTCTGTTTTCGGTGTCTCGATATGCACAGTCGGATCTTGTTCCGTCGCTTTCTCTCTTAACAAAAATTGATGGAAGGATCGGATTGATGCAACATGACGTGCAACTGTCTTTGAAGATTTCCCCTGACTCTTTAAGTGGCCTAGAAATTGGACTATGTTCATTCTCGAAACGGCGTTCAGTTCCGATATTTCTTCCACCTTCGCTAAGTATAGTGCATAATTCTTTAAGTCACGCTGGTACGACTCTATCGTATTTTTGGCCAGTCCTTTTTCTACTATTAAAAAGTGCATGAAATCTTGAATATGGTCTTCCACACTACATTACTCCCCGTTCATATAAAAAAATAATAGCCGATCATACCAATGGCTTTCTTCATCCGTCACAGAAGAATACACCTTGACTGCTGCTCCCTCTGGTTCATCATATCTGTGATAGCCTTCGTATTCTTCACTGATCCACATAATACCATAGTAAAACAAAATCGTTGATCCGGTAAACAAAATAAACACTTTAATGGTCTGCCATACCATTTGAATTCCTTTTATCATCCTGTCGTCCTCCATATACATCGGTACTAACTCCTATTAATACAAGCTATGACGTTTTTAAACTGTTTTATACCTTATGGAGTTATAAACTGTAAAAAATTCTGTTCGAGTATGTAAAAAAGCCTTAAAGAGTATGTATGGGATGTTTCAAAAGAGAAACAACGACAGGAGTCTTTAAGGCTTTCAGGCATCATATTATTCTTCTGGGTCCTCTTCTTTATCCTGGCATCTCGAACAAATGCCATGAAAGGTAAGGCGGTGATCTTTTATTTTAAACTTCCAATCTCGTTCAACAATCGTTTCCACGTCTTCTAAGAGATCTTCTTGAATTTCATCGACCGCTCCGCATTCAATGCATACTAAATGATGATGAAAGTGGGCTGCCCCTTCTTGTCTGAGATCATAACGGGATACACCATCGCCAAAATTGATTTTATCCACAATTTTCAGTTCAGATAGCAATTCCAACGTACGATATACGGTTGCCAGTCCAATTTCCGGAGATTTTTCCTTAACGAGGAGGTATACATCTTCGGCGCTTAGGTGATCTTCTTCATGTTCTAATAACACGCGTACCGTTGCTTCGCGCTGTGGCGTAAGCTTGTAGCTGGCAGAATGAAGTTGTTTTTTTATTCGTTCAATACGGCTTTCCATGGTCCTCTCCTCCCTCGTCAATGTCTTTACTATTATATCAAAAAGGGAGGAATAAGCAAAATAAAATTATTATAATTAAACAAATAAAACGATTCTTATATAAGAATCGTTTTATTTTATTTTCGAAATAACCGCTTCCATTAAATTCGGGGAAAGATAAGCCTCAATACTGGCTGCAATTGTGACAATTCCGATTGCTACCACTAAGAAAATCACGTATCTGGATAAAAACGGAATCATTTGAAACTGCATGGATGAAGTCTGCCTCATGAAAATCTTTCGAATCAACGTTAGGGAGAAACTTGCGCTGATCGCTCCGATGAAAATAAACGCCGGAATAATGATGATATTTTGCGGTAAGACGCTTACAAAGGATAATAAAAATCCGCTCCACCCCATTTGATTCACCAAAAAACCTACCGAAAATCCGACCACTACACCCTTCATAAATAATAGAACGAAGATGAGGGGGAGTCCAATAATAGAGATTCCCAGTAACCACATCAACCCAAGGTACTTTACATTATGAAGGAAACTCTGACGGAACAGTTCTTCTGCTGACGTCATACTCCCATCTTCCATTTCACTAAAGAACTTACTTAAATAGAAATAGAGGTCTTCCTTTTGGGCAAAAGACAATGAATTAACCACGATTGCTCCAAAAATAATCCCCATTAAAAACAACGTAATGATAAATAAATAGATTGAGGAATGTGCTTGTACATGTTGGACGAGTGGATTTGAATTTGATATTTTTTTGCGCATCACAGTGCTCCTCCTAGATATCGATTACTAATCTATATGTGGGGAGGGACACGTTTATTCTCCTCTCTTCTATTCTATTGAACTTCCATGGAGATAAACGTATAATCATAGAAACCTTATTATGGAAGTGGAGGGACATATTTTGGACAAAACAAGTTTAATCGAGTTTCCTGATAGGATTGAAACATCCCGCCTCTACATTAGACCATGCATGCCCGGGGACGGTCCTGACGTCTTTAATGCCATCCAGGAATCCAGAAACGAATTGAAGCAGTGGCTTCCCTTCGCCCGGAAAGCACAAACCCTTGAAGAGGTGGAGGCCGGGGTCCGGGATTCCTATGCAGAATTCATAAAGAAGACCGACATTCGACTACATATTTATCTCAAAGATACTGATGGATTCATTGGGTCTACAGGGTTTCACCGCATCGACTGGGACGTGCCAAAAGTGGAGATCGGATATTGGCTTCACACGAAGCACACAAAAAAAGGGTATATCGTTGAAGCGGTAAACGCGTTGACACATTTCGCCTTAAACGAACTCTCCTGCAAGCGGGTGGAAATTCGCTGCGATGATAGAAATGCAGGTTCCAAAAGAGTACCTGAAAAACTGGGATTTACGCTAGAAGGCATTATTCGTCATGATCATCTTGATGAAAATGGGACAGACGCACGTGATACATGTGTTTATTCTCTGATTCCAGCAGACCTCAATTAAGATTTGATATTCTTGGAGATTGATTGGGTTACAAAGCTTATGAATTCATGAACATTCCACTACTGAATAACGAATCGTATGGCAGTTCAGTCATTATTAGTCCATTTAGAGAGTGAAATATGATCTCAGAACTGGGGATTGGCGCTTCGAAAACTGGAAGTGATGGCCGATTGCGCCAATTTGCTATTTATTGCGTCGAAATCCGGGGTAATTGCGTCACAATCAGTCGTAATTGCGTCAATTTTTCATTATATGCGTATTTTACCAGAATTTATCAAAAAATAAGGAAGCTGGCCTCCTTCTCCTTAGGAGTCCAGCTTCCTTCACCTTAACTCTTATTTTGCAGTTGCAGATATTGAACGGCATAAGCCGTTTTTGCATCGTAAATCCGCTGTTCTTTTATAAGCTGCGCCGCTTCCTCGACTGTTACTTCAATCAACTCTACAAATTCATCTTCATCCGTTTCTTTCGATTCCTGAATGGGATAAAGGTCGTGAGCGATATACAAGTGAACCAGCTCATCTGCAAATCCTGGAGACGTGTAAAACGAAATCAAATGCTCCAGGTTCCCACATCCGTAGCCCGTTTCCTCTTCCAATTCACGAATGGCTGTTTTACCGGGCTCTTCCCCGGGCTCTAGCTTCCCTGCAGGAATTTCGATGATGGATTTCTCCAACGCTTTGCGATATTGCTCTACCATGACAAGCTTCCCCTCTGGTGTTAACGCAATAACAGCAACAGCCCCAGGATGCTTAATCAGTTCTCTCTTGGAAGTCTTTCCATTGGGAAGCTCTACTTCATCCACCTGAAGATCAATGATTTTCCCTTGATAGATGGTTTCCGTTTTAATCGTCTTTTCTTCAAATTTTTTCATCCGCTCAACTCTCCTTGTTCTGTCGTTGACCTTGTCCTCATACATTTTACCATATCCCATTCGAGGATCGAGGTGAAACCCCTTGAAGGTGATTGCTGAAAAAGACCGGATCATCCTGGTAGGTAAAGCATGGGAAATCAGGGAGAAGCTGAAGCAATATAATCAAATCTACTCCACGGTGAAGGAATGGATCGAAGCCAATCGTTGAAACCAGCCGTATCTTTTGTTTATTCGTCCCCACTTTCGTTAATATAATAGAGAGTGCTAATGTCGAAAGGACGGATACAATGGAAAAAAGACAAATAGGAAACTCCGATTTATTTGTATCAAAGATGGGACTCGGTTGTATGTCACTTGGAACCGAAGAGACAGCTGCCAAGGAAATTGTACAACACGCTTTAGAGAATGGGATCAATTATCTTGATACCGCTGATTTATATGACTTTGGTCAAAATGAAGAAATTGTGGGTAAAGCCATCCACGGGGTCCGAGACGACATTATTCTTGCCACAAAGGTAGGAAATCGCTGGGATGACGTGGAAGATGGCTGGCGCTGGGATCCTTCCAAATCCTATATCAAGTCTGCCGTCAAGGATAGCTTATCCCGCCTGAAAGTGGACTATATCGATCTTTATCAGCTTCATGGCGGGACCATTGAAGATCATTTTGATGAAACGATCGAAGCATTTGAAGAATTAAAGAGTGATGGTTTGATCCGCCATTATGGA